>JBJKRV010000220.1:0-5759 GCA_046704465.1 Opitutaceae bacterium
CGGGATGATCACGATGTCGTCCCGGCCGAGGCGGTCCCACAGCAGCGGCTCGGTCCCGCCGGTCTCCGCCAGGCGTCCGCTGACCGTGAACGGCCGCCCCTTGTCGGTCTGCAGGAAGCGCAGTCCGCGGCGCACCAGATCCTCGTTGACGAAGGGATTGTGGATGAGCTCGCTGAGCATGAAGACCCGGCGGCCGGGGTTTTCGGACAGCGTCTCGTAGGCGCGTTCGATGGCGTTCTTGACCCCGAGGCAGAAGCCGAAGTGGCTGGGGATCACGTACTGGACTGCGCCGAAATTGAGCGTGGCCGGCGGCGCCGCGGAGCGCTCGTGGGTGCGGTTGAGGACCTTGATCGCCTCGCACAGGGCGCTCTGGTACAGCGCGCGCGCGCCGGCATCCTGGGCATAGATCCCCCGGTTGCGTTCCTTCTCCACCCGGAAGCGGTAGATGTACTCGTTTTCGCCGAGATGCAGATAGGGGATCTCGATCAGGTGGGGCTCCAGGCCGTCGAGCACCGCGGCGAGCGACGGCGCCAACTCGGCCCGCCGCGACTCCAGTTCCTCCAGGGTCGCCAGCATGACCTCGGGGTCAGCCGGCGCCCCTTGCACCTGACAGAAGAACACCCGGTAATGAACGCCGCCGGCGGTCGCAGTGTAATATTCGACGGGAGCCGTGTGCTCCGGAAAATGCGCGGCGAGCCGCCGGGTGGCGTCCTCCATGGTCGGGCCGACGAAGGCCAGCCCCAGCCGGTTGCCGGCGCGCCGCACCGCGAGGTGGTTGCCCGGGTTGAAGCCGAGCAGCGCCGACAACCCGACCCCGGCGCTCGTGGAATGGACGTCTGCCGCCATGAACCGGCAGCCAACACCGGCGGATAGGCCGGGTCAAGCGGGCCGGATTCGGCGATTCATGCCGGTCCGCCGAAGCTGACGAAGTCGTCGAGCTCGAGACGATCGAAGAACGTCCGGATGTCGTCCCGCCCCGGTGCCATCTCCTTGATGTCCTCGGCGAAGCCGGCGTGTCGATCGGCGTCGCCCGGCGCGCGGGCCTCCAGCCACCGCGACCAGGCGTCGATTTCCCAGGGGGAGCGGGCGGGCTTGGTGTGGTCGTTGACCCACGCGAGCATGGCGGTGTCGCCCAGGCCCTGCCTGGCGGCGCCAAGCAGTTCGTCCGGGTCGATGCCGGTGAAGGCGAAGAATCGCTTGTCCAGCGGGCAGGGATAGACGTATTCGCCGAGCTTGCCGGCGGCGGCCGCCCGCGCCTTGTCGAGCAGGCGGGGCAGATGCACATAGCCGCCCAGGCGGGCCCGCGGGCTGCGCGGCGGATGCTGGGTCAGGTCAGGGATCTTGTAGGTGATCATAGTGTCGTTGGGTCGAAAGGCCGGTCACTCCTCGTCGGTCGGGTTGTCCTCCGCCGCCGCCGATCCGCCGCCCGGGCCGGCGGCAAAGAAATCCTCCGCCTCCAGGATTTCCATGACCCGGTCGGTCACGCGTCGCCGGTCGCCCGCCCCCAGTTGCGGATGGGCGGAGGTCAAAAGCTCGGCGATGCCGGCCCGCGCCTCCTGCCGGCTCGAGATGCCGGACAGGAAATCGTCGGCCTGGCTGGCGATTTCGTCGATGAGAGGCGCAAGATCCATGCGGAGGGGAAAAATTATCCGCCTCCGACGGAAAGCGCAACGGCCCGGGGCGAAAAACCCGGCGCTCGGAACCGCAGGCGCCCGCCCGCTACCGCTGCGCGTCGGGAGCGAGGCGCGGACTCTCCTTTGCGAGACCCTGGCGCGTGCACACCGTGTGCAGCACGTGCAACAGCTTCTCGATGCTCGCCCGGTCGGGATTGCCCAGCAGGCTCGCCTGGATCCAGTTCCGCTCGAGCAGGTATTGGCTCCGGTAGTTGAGCCAGTAGCCGCGCATTTCGAGTTCCTCGCCCAACTCGGCCGCCGACATGCCCTCGCCGAGGACGAGGGTGACGATGCCGGGGCTGGCGTCGTCCCCGTTGGCGATCAGACTGAAGCCGAGGGCGCGCAGTTGCTGGCGCAGCCAGACGGCGTTGGCGGCGATCACGGCCATGCGTTCGGGCGTGGCCTGGCGCACCGCCTCGGCCAGGGCGAACACGAGGTTCGACGAATGCGTATGCGGCACGCTCTGATGGGTGGCCCAATGGCCGAGATCGAGGTAGCCCGGCAGGCGCTCGGTGGCCGGCCGCGGCGGGTATTCGTGAAACACCATCGAGAGGCCGGGATAGCTGCCCAGTCCCTTGCCGCTCGCATTGGTCGCCAGGTAGACCCCCCGCAGGTCGACCGGCATCGCCCCGATGGAGCTGATGCAATCGGCGCACAGGTGCAGGCCGAGCCGCGCCGCGAGCGCCTTGAGGGCCTCCAGGGGATTGAGGATGCCCGTGGAGGTTTCGTGATGCGCGAACCAGATCCACGCCCCGCGGCTGAGACGCTCGGCAAACCGCTCGACCTGGGCGATATCGAACGGCTGGCCCCACGGCAGGCGCAGCCAGTCGAAGCGCAGTCCGGCGCGGCGTGAGTTGTTGGCGAGGCGTTCGCCGAATTCGCCGTTGGACAGGACGAGACCGGTCGTGTCCATCAGCCCGAGCTGGGCGGCGACCATCTCGTTGGCCAGCGAGCCCGAACCGAGGAGGATCTGCACGTCGGCGGCGTTCGTGAGCCGGCAGAGTGCGTGTCGGACCTCGGCCATGCGCGTGAGAAACGTCCGGCCGCGGTGGGACACCGCCGTGCCGGCAAAGGCCGCACGCACCTCGGGCGTGGGGGTGACCGGGCCGGGCAGGAAGTTGAAGATCTGGTGATCCGGCGGCGGCGACTCGGCGATGCTGCTGCGCAGCGCCGGGCTGCGCTCCATCGTCTGGCCGAACGCCTCGAGCGTGAGGTACATCGGCTGGTAGGAGGCCTGGTCGGTGCCGACCTGCGGGCCGAACGGCTGGAAGCCGAGGTGCCGGTAGAGCTTCATCTGCCGCGTCGTGCCCGAGATGATCGCGATGTCGTAGCCCTCGGTGAGGCAATGGCGGACGACGTGTTCGAACAGCTGGGAGAAGACGACGGTCTTGCGAAATTCCGGCTCCACCGCGAGCAGGCGCACCTCCACCGGCGTGCGCCCCTTGGGCAGGTAGGCGTCGAGGTTGGGCAGCTTGTTGTCGAGCGAGAACGGGCGGCGGGCGCGCAGGGCCAGCATTCCGACCAGGCGTTGCCCCTGCAGGCAGATGACGTAGGTGTTTTCCGCGTGAAAGCGGTCCACCAGGCGTCCCTCGGGGTTCGGGGGATGCTGCGGGATCTCCTCGACAAACGTGCGGTAGTTGAGCCGGTGGATCTGCTCAAACTCCCAGTCTTCGGAAGCAACCTTGAAGTTCAGCTCGGACAGGTTCGGAGCGTTGGTTGTCATGACCTAGGGGGAATTTGAAGGAACTTCCTGGGCGGAACGCCCGGCATCGTGCCAGCGCTCCGCCACAAACGTGCGCAGGTTGTTGCGATGGGACCAGATCAGAAGCGTCAAAGTCGTGCACGCCGCCGCCACCGCGGCGCGCGAGTCGCCGGCCCACCAGGCGGCGGGGGGCAGCAGCACCAGACCGCAGAGACCTGCGATTGAGACCCGCCGCACCCAGGGCATGCAAATCAGGCTCAATCCCAGGCAGGGCAGCAACGCGGCGGGCGCGAAAACCAGCCACGAGCCGAGGAAAGGGCCGACGCCCTTGCCGCCCCGAAAACCGAGCCAGACCGGCCAGATGTGGCCGGCGACGACGGCCACCAGGGCCGCAAACGCCCACGGGTCGGGCACATCCAGCATTCGGGCGACACCGGCGACCAGGGCGCCTTTGGCTAGGTCGAGCGTGAGCACAAAGGCCAGCGCCCCACGTCCCAAGACTCGTCCGACGTTGGTCGCTCCGGTTGCGCCGCTGCCGGTGGCGCGCACATCCATCCCCGTGCGCCACCGCACCAGCCAGTACCCGGGCGAGAGCCCGCCCACCAGGTACGCAAGGACGACAAACAGGAGATGAGGCCACGCCGGCATTATCGAGATTGGAAGCGTAACAAGTGGGAACGGGTTTTCGACCAGAAATTTATGCCAGATGTTCGATCGGCTTGGCCCCGGATCCGTTCCAACCTCGACGCCGTCATCGGTCGGCAGCTCGTGCTACGCCTTCAGGGCCTCCTCCAGCTTGGAGACATCGCGGCCTCCGCCCATGGCGAAATCCGGTTTGCCGCCGCCCTTGCCGCCGAGCTTGGCGCTGAGGGCCGACACCAGCTTGCCGGCCTGCAGGCCCGCGCGGTTGGCCGCCGGCGAGCAGAACGCGACGATGGAGGCCTTTTCCCCGAACGCCGCCCCGAGCTGCACCACGCCTTCGCCCAGCTTCCCCAGCACCTGGGCGCCGAGGCTGCGCAGCGCTTCCGGCGAATCCACGGCCACCACGGCCGAGACCCACTTCAGGCCGTCGCGGCTCGCGGCCCCCGCGGCCAGGTCGTCGGCGAGGCCGGCCGCCGCCCGCTGTTCGAACGCCTTCAGCTTCCGCTCCAGCTCGGCCTTCTGGGCCAGCAGGGTCTCGAGCTTCCTGGCGACGTCCTGCGGACCCGCGTCCAGTCGGTGGTTCACGGCGTGAAGGGCGTCCTCCTCGTCCTGCACGAAATCGTAGGCCGGCTGCCCGGCGACCGCCTCGATCCGGCGGGTGCCGGCCGCGATGGCCATCTCCGCCACGATCTTGACCAGGCCGATTTCCCCGGTGGCGGCCACGTGCGTGCCGCCGCACAGTTCGCGGCTGAAGCCGCCGATGTCGACCACACGCACGATCTTGCCGTATTTCTCGCCGAAGAAGGCGAGGGTGTCGGCCGGCTTCTGGTCGAATTCCGTTTCGTAGGCCGTGACCGGCGCGTTCGTCAGGACCTTCTCGTTGACGAGATGCTCGATCGTGCGGAGCTGCTCGGGGTTGACCTGCTCGAAGTGGGAAAAGTCGAACCGCAGCCGCGTCTTCGTCTTCGACGTGCCGGCCTGACGGACATGCGTGCCGAGGACCTTGCGCAGCGCCCAGTGCAGCAGGTGGGCGGCCGTGTGGTGGCGCGTGATCGCCTGGCGGTTGAGGGGCGAGACCGCCAGCGTCGCCGTCTGACCGATGACGTTCGCCTTTTCCAGGTCGAGCACGCAGGCCGGCGCGAGCTGGTGCAGGTGGCGCCCGGCCTTGTCTTTGATCGTGTAGATGATCGCGAACGTCTGCCCGGCGATCTTGGCGGCGCCGTGGTCGCCGGCCTGGCCGCCCATCTCGGCGTAGAACGGCGTCTGGTCGAACACGAGGTACGCGTCCTTGCCGTCCCGCACCACGTCGATGACCTTTCCTTCGGCGGCGAGCTGCGTGTAGCCCAGGAATCTGGTGGGCTGTTTGTCGGCGGTGGTTTCTCCTTCGGTCGCTGCCACGATGATCTCCTTTTTCTGCGAAGCCCGCCCACGCTCGCGTTGTTTTTCCATCTCGGTGTTGAAGCCATCGACATCGACCGTCAGTCCCCGCTCGGTGGCGAGCAACTGGGTCATGTCGAGCGGAAAGCCGTAGGTGTCGTAGAGCTCGAAGGCCGCATAGCCCGGAAACACTTTGCTCGGCTTGTGTGCCCCCTCATCGAGCATCTGCTCGTATCCTCCGAGTTGATCAGTGAATCGATTCAGTCCTCGCTCCAGCGTCCGCCCGAAGTGCTCCTCCTCGGCGTGGATCACGCGGCGGATGGTCTCTTTCTGTCGCTTGAGCTCCGGAAAGACGGCACCCAGTG
>JBJKRV010000221.1:0-3975 GCA_046704465.1 Opitutaceae bacterium
TACGGGTACATACCTGAGGGCGACGGAAATTTTCTCGGGCATTACCGCCTTGGGCCCAGCGTGGACCCCCGCGGGATCGCAAACTTCGTGGCCGCCAACCCGTCGCTCCTTTCCCTGGACGAAGCCGGTTCACTTGCGACAGCCCTGGGCGGCGATTACGGCATCGATGAAAACGTCTTCGCCGGCTACGTCATGGGCACCTGGACCCGGCAGGACTGGACCATCATTGCCGGAGCGCGCTACGAGGGAACCCAGGACCACAGTCAGGGATACCAGATTCCCAAGCAAGCCAGCGCCAATCTCGCCGACTATCCGGTGCAGGATTTTCGGACGAACTATGGCGACTTCATGCCCGGCGTGCTCCTACGGTTTGCGCCCCGGAAAAACCTGGTCTTCCGCGCCTCCTGGACCAACACGCTGGCGCGTCCCGACGGGGAGTATATCGCCCCGACGCAGAACATTAATATCCAGACCAACCCCACAGTCGCCAACCCAGACACAATCACCGGGGGCAACCCTTCGTTGCACGCTACTACTTCGATGAATTGGGACGCCTCCGTCGACTACTACCTTTCGTCGATCGGCGTCGTGTCGGCGGGAGTCTTCTACAAGGACATCAAGAATCCCGTCTACCAAAGCACGTTCAACGGTACCTTTCAGGGGGATCCGGCTGTCTACACCGTGTACGCCAACGCCGGCAAGGCTTGGATCCGCGGAGTGGAACTCGATTACCAGCAGAATCTGACCTTTCTTCCGGCGCCCTTTGACGGTCTCGGCGTCTATGCCAACCTGACCCTGGTCAACTCAAACGTCCATGTGCCCGACCGGCCCGGCGAACAATTTCCATTCTTCAGCCAGTCTAACCGGGTCGCCAACCTCGCCATCTCGTACCAGAAATCCCGCTTCTACGCGCGGCTGGCCTACAACTGGACCGGCGCCTACCTCACCACCTTGGACAGCCCCGGTCTCGACGAATATCAGGCGCCGTTTCACACCCTGGATTTTCTGGCTACCTTTCACCTGGCGCATCACTGGTCGGTCAAATTCACGGCCAATAATCTGACAAATGTCCCGACCCGGGAGTATTTCGGGAATCCCGCACGCGAAGACGTCTACGCCCAAGACGGCCGGTTCTTCACCTTCGGCGTCAATTGGAGTTACTGACCATGGCCCAATCCAGTCACGCGTGCGGCGCCGCGGCTTCGATCGGGCGACTGCGAAGGAAGACCGGCAGCCGCCACCGTGCTGCGCCACCTTCCCCTTCGGCAGGAGCCCGACCCGGCCGTCGGCCTGCCTTCGCGGAGGCCGCGGCATGAAGGCGGCCGCCGTTGCTGCGTGCGTGACCACAAGCCTCGCGGGTCCCTTTGCCCTCCGAGGACTTGCCGCCACCCGGCCCGTACCACCGGCCTCGCCACCGAATATCGTTCTGATTCTGGCGGACGACGTCGGGTATGGCGAATTGAGCTGCTACGGCGAAACCCGATACGCAACCCCAACGATCGACGCCTTGGCCCGGAGCGGCATCCGATTCACCGATTTCTATGCCGCCCCGGAGTGCACGCCTTCACGCTGCTGCCTGATGACCGGTCGCGACCCCGGACATGCCCGGCTTCGCGCCAACTTCGGCATCACGGCGACTGGCGAAAAGATTCGCGCCTCGCTCCTTCCCCAGGATCTCACCATCGCCGAGATCCTGCATCGCTCCGGTTACGTCACCGGTTGCGTCGGAAAATGGGGACTGGGCGAACTCGGGTCACCCGGCATGCCGTGGAAACAGGGCTTCGATTACTTTTATGGCTTTCTCGACGACGCCCGCGCTCACAACTACTACCCGCCATCGATTGTCCGCAACGGACAGGCCGTGACCCTGACCAGAAACCTCCATGGGCGCGGAGAATACATCGATGACGACTTCATGCGGGAGGCCCAGGCCTTCATGGATCGCAATCGATCGCGCCCTTTTTTCCTGTATCTGCCGCTCACCTTGCCGCATGGCGCCTTCGTGATGCCGGACGACGCACGCCGCGGCATTCCGTTGAATCTGTCCGACGGCTTCCCCCCCGGCAAGGTGTGGCCAACGTCCCCGATCTTTGCGGCGATGATGCGGCGGCTCGACCAGGACGTGGGGCGGGTCCTGGGCCGAATCAAGGAGTTGGGCCTGACCGGACGGACGTTGGTCGTCTTTGCCTCGGACAATGGGGCGGCCTACCTCGGGCACGGGCTCGACGATAGCATCGATGCAAAGTTTTTTAAGGCGAGCGGCCCACTCCGAGGATTCAAAGGCGACGTCTACGACGGCGGCATTCGCGTGCCGTTTATTGCTTCCTGGCCCGGTCACATCACGCCCGGACGAGTCAGCCACGTCCCCCTGGCCGTTTGGGACGTCCTTCCAACCTTGGCCGCTGTTGCCGGGGTACCTCCGCCGCCGGACATTCAGGGAATCTCGTTTCTTCCGGCACTGCTCGGAAAATCGCAGCGTACGCACCCGTGGCTTTACTGGGAATTCGTCAAGGACGGTCAGCCGCGTCAGGCCGTGCGCCTGGGTCGGTGGAAGGCTGACCGTTATGGTTTTGACGGGCCGATTCAGCTTTATGATCTCGCGACCGACATCGGCGAGAGGCGCGACGTTGCCGCCAGCCATCCCAAAGTCGTCGCCAGGATCGAGGCTATCATGAGGGAGGACCACGTCCCCTCGCCGTTGTACCGGCTGCGCCAGCCTAAACGGCCGCTCTCGGCCGCTGCGAAATGACTCCTTAACCCTCCCGACCTCTTGTCCCCTGATGTCGGAAAGCTCCGTCCATAGTCTTGCCCCCGCCGCTGGCCCACGAAAGGTCGGCCGTTTCCGCTGGACGATCTGCGGCCTGCTCTTCGCCGTCACGACAGTCAATTACCTCGACCGCCAGGTCTTCGGCATCCTCGCCCCGGAATTGATCAAACTCTTCGGCTGGAGCCGCGTCGATTACACGAACATGGTGTTCTGGTTCGAGTCGGCGTACGCGCTGGGATTCGTGGGGGCGGGTTGGTTTCTCGATCGGGTGGGCACCCGCCTCGGTTTGGCGCTGGCGGCGGCGGCCTGGAGCCTGGCGGCGATGGCCCATGCGGCGGTCAGCACCGTGCTGGGCTTCAAGATCATGCGCTTTCTTCTCGGTCTGGCGGAGCCAAGCCATCTGCCGGGCGCCATCAAGGCCATCGCCGAGTGGTTTCCCCAGCAGGAGCGTGCATTGTCCACCGGCCTCTACAAGGCCGGCGGCAACATCGGCGCTGTGATCGCCCCTCTGCTGGTACCCTGGCTGTTTTTCATGCACGGCTGGCGGTGGGCATTCATCATCACCGGTGGACTCGGCCTCATCTGGCTAGTCTTCTGGTTGTGGCTCTACCGCCTGCCTGGGGAACATCCCCGCCTGGGCGCCGCCGAGCGTGCCTATATTCAGAGTGAACCGCCCGAGCCGCTAGTACGCGTGCGCTGGCGGGTCCTTTTGCGTTATCCCCAAGCCTGGGGGTATGTCGCCGCCAAATTCCTCACCGACGCCGTGTGGCACTGGTACCTTTATCTGCTCCCACTCTACTTTTTCCAGCACTTCAGGCTCGATCTCAAGCACCTCGGCCCGCCCTTGGCCGTGATTTACGCCGTTGGGGATGGGGGCAGCGTTGCCGGCGGCTGGCTGTCCTCATGGCTGATGAAGCGTGGTTGGGCCGTCACCGGCGCCCGCAAGGTCGCGATGCTCGCGTGTGTCTTGTGCGTGTTGCCGGTGGCCGTTGCCGCCGTCACCACGCACGAATGGGTCGCCGTCGGCGTTGTGGCGCTCGCCACGGCTGCTCATCAGGGTTTTACCTCGAATCTCTTCACGACCGTTTCGGATGTATTTCCCAAGCGAATCGTGGCCTCGCTGGTGGGATTGGGCGGCTTTGCCGGCATGCTCGGAGCGCTGCTGATCGTCCAAGCCACCACCTGGCTGATCGAGGCGCACCACAGTT
>JBJKRV010000222.1:0-3120 GCA_046704465.1 Opitutaceae bacterium
GTACGGACACGTCAACAGCGCGCGCCCGGCGTCGCCGGAAGTATTGGGATGGGACAGGACGCCGGCCGGTTTGAGCAGGGCCGCCACGCCGTTCAAGTCCCGGGCCGCGACGCTCACGCCGCGCCCCAGGGGCAGCCGCCCCCATTCATCCGCGGCCAACATCGTGGGCCCCGCCCCGTTCACCAGTAATAGAAGGTGAAAGTGATGTCCTGGTGGTCCCCGAGCACCGCCACCATCTCCTTGGTCCAGGGACGGTACGGGGCCGGATCGCGGATGGCGCTCAGGGCGGCGTTGGTGCCGTAGTCGCCGGCGTTGCCGTCCACGTTGAGGATTTCCGAGACGCGTCCCTGGGAGGTCAGACGGAAGCGGATCGTGACGTGGGTGGAGCCCGGCGGGACGATGTTGCTCGAGTTGAGGATGCGCTCCCACTGGATCTGGACGATGTCGATCAGCTCCTGAAGGTAGTAGCCGTACTGGCTAAAGTGCGCGTCCACGCCGATCGTTCCGACGTTGTTCACCCCGACCGGACGTTCGGCCAGGATGCCCGGCCGCACCTGGGTGAGCCTCGGCCTTGGGAGCGGGACCTGCTGAACCTGTTCGGACGCCGCCGCGCCGGCGCCAAGCGTGTTCGAGGTGTTCTTGTCGCCCTTCACGTATTTGTCGGCGTGCGTCGTCGATTCAGGCAGCTTTACCGCCTCGGTGCCAAAGGCATCCGGGTTTTTCCCGGCGGAATGCATGTAGCCAGGCAGTGGCACCTGCTCCTTGGCATGCGCGGGTTTGTTGGCCTCCGCCTTCTTTTGGGCCTGGCGCGGCGTGGGGGCGGGTATCGGGGGCTGCGGCTTCTCCAGCGACCCGGTCACAACCTGCGAATCGTTCTTGAAGTTCTTTCTTCCCTCCGTCTTGGGCATCCGCGATTTGCTGTTCTTGTCGGGCACCGGCTGGGCCGCCTGTTGGTTCTGGGCGGCAAAATTCCGGGTGTTGTCCGGAACGTTGTTGTTGGCGTTCGGGTTGGTCTCCACGAAGTGCATCGGCGCCGGCGGAGTCTTCGGCGGCGGCACCAACTGGATGTCGAACGTCTGGGCCGTGGTGCCGGGCTTCACAAACCGGCCGGGGGAGAATTCCTCCTGCAGGACCTGGGGGGCGATCAGCAGCAGAAGCAGGTGGATCAGCACCGTCCAGATCAGGCCGATCTGAATCGAGCGTTTGTTCGGATCCTCGGACAGCCCGGGTATCCAAAAGCGCCGCTTCGCCTCGGCCGGCCTTTCCTCCTGCAGGGTTGGCATGTCAGTTGGAGTCACGTAAGTCATTCCCAAGACCGCATCCAGTCAAAAGTTGTTTCACCGCTTCGAGCGGCAAACCAACGATGTTGGTGTACGATCCGAGCCAACCGGCGACGATCAGGTCGCCTTGCTCCTGGATGGCATAGGCGCCCGCCTTGTCCAGGGGGTTGATGCGCCCGAGGTAGTCTTCAATCATCCCGTCGTCCAGCTCTCGAAAGGTCACCTCGCTGACCACGTCGGCATCGAGGGCCAGCGCCTCGCTGCGACGCCGGGCCGCCAGACCGGTGTGGACCCGGTGCGTGCGCCCGGAGAGCCGCCGAAGCATCGACCGGGCGTCGGCGGGGTCCCGCGGCTTGTTGAGCACCAGCCCGTCGACGGCCACCGCGGTGTCGGCGCCGAGAACCAGGGCGGCCGGATGTCGGTCGGCCACCCAGTCGGCCTTCAGAGCGGCGTTGTGGCGCACCATGATACGAGGATCCGTTTCGGGCGCCTCGTGCTCCGTGACATCCGCCGGCACGACCTCGAAGGGGAGGCCGAGCGTCGCGAGGAGTTCGCGCCGGCGGGGCGAGGCCGAGGCGAGTATCAGGGTCGGGCGGGTCATTGAGGAAAATGGAGGCGCACGGTAGCGGGTTGCCGGAGTTCCGGCTAGCCGGAACTCCGCGCGGCCGGATGCCCGGAGTCACCCCCAGATGACGCCTTCGGAAAGCGAAGGTTGCCCGCCGCAGTGCCTTGCGGATTGTCAGCCGTCCGGTTCGCCCCCACAGTAAACCTTTTTCCATGCGCATCGGCCTCGCCCAGATCAACCCGACCGTTGGCGACCTCGCCGGCAACACCCGGCGCATCATCGACGCCTACCGCGAGTTGGCGGGCCGGGGCGCCGCGTTCGTCATCTTCCCCGAGCTGGCGATTCCGGGCTATCCGCCCCGCGATCTCCTGTTCAAGCGGCAGTTCGTCCCGGAGGTGGAGTCGTGTCTGACCGAGATCGCCGCAGCGGTGGGCGGCGTCCCGGCTCTGGTGGGCTTCGTCGAGACCAACCCCACCGGCAAAGGGCGGCCGTTTTACAACGCGGCGGCGTGGTGCCGCCACGGCGAGGTCGTCGCGGTCGCCCGCAAGTGCCTGTTGCCGACCTACGATGTGTTTGACGAGGACCGCTACTTCGAGCCGGCGGCGTCGCCGCGGGTCGTGGAATTCGACGGCCGGCGCATCGGGGTGACCATCTGCGAGGATATCTGGACGCATCCGATGATCTCGACCAGCCGCCTCTACAGCGGCCTGAATCCGGTCCGGCAGCTCGCGGACCAGAAATGCGACCTGCTCGTCAATCTTTCGGCCAGCCCGTGGCACCATGGAAAGGGCGATCTGCGCGAGGAACTGGTCGTGGCCGCGGCCGCCCGCACCGTGGGTTGTCCGGCGGTCTACTGCAATGCAGTCGGCGGCAACGACGAGCTGATCTTCGACGGGCGTTCGGTGGTGACTTCGGCGGCCGGCGAGGTCACCGCCGGCCTCGCGGCGTTTCGCGAGGAGCTGCGGGTGGTCGACCTGGCGGCCGCGCCTGGGCCTGGCGCCATCGCCGAGTCCTATGCGCAGCCCGATCTGCCTGACATCCACGACGCGCTCGTCCTCGGCCTGCGCGACTACGCCGGCAAGACCGGGTTCAAGCGGGCGCTGGTCGCCCTGAGCGGCGGCATCGATTCCGCCGTGGTCGGCGTGCTCGCGGCCGCCGCGTTGGGACCGGAGAATGTCACGGGCGTGAGCCTGCCTTCGGACATTTCGTCGGACCACAGCCGCGACGATGCGCGCGCGCTCGCCGCCAACCTCGGCATCGCGTTCCAGACGATCC
>JBJKRV010000223.1:0-6527 GCA_046704465.1 Opitutaceae bacterium
CCGCTCGGCCGCCTTCGCCGGGCTGCTTGCGACGTTTATCCGAGCAACCGGCGAGGCTTCGGCGCCCTCGCAAAAACACGGTTGCCCGCCATAGTTCCGCGTCCGCGGGACGACGGCGGGTGAGCGGTCAACCCGGCCGACGGCCGGGTCTACAGCGGCGCCCACCCGGATTCAGCCGCCTGCGTCCTCCGCTTACGAGGCGCCCAGATCCTTGAGCGCCTTGAGCACGTCGGAAGCCTGTTCCGCGGTCGAGGCCTTGAGCTCGCGCCACACCACCACGCCATCCTTGTTGATCAGGAAGGATTGCCGGTGGTCGATCGAGCCGAGCGTCGGGATCATCATCTGCGGCACGCCGAAGGCGTGCGCCACCTTGTGCTCGGGATCGGCGATCAGCGTGAACGGGAAGTGGTATTTCTCCTTGAACGCATGTTGCTTGGCGACGTCATCGGCGCTGACCCCGATGATGGTCACGCCCTTGCCGCTGAGGCTCTGAAACCCGTCGCGCAGGCTGCAACCCTCGGCCGTGCAGCCCGAAGTGAATGCCTTGGGGAAGAAATAGACGAGCGTGTAGCCCTTCTTGTAGACGTCGGCGAAGTCGAGCTTGGCCCCGGTGTCCGTGATTCCGGTGACGGCAGGGGCATGCGCACCGACAGCCAACGGTTCGGCGTGAAGCGAAACGGCGAGGCCAAGGATGCCCAGCGTGGCCACGAGACCAAGGAAAGTGCGCATGCGGGCACGGATAGCGCGGAATGACGCAATCGCAAGCGGGCCGGGCGAAATTTCCGGGAATGGCGGATGCCGCGGGCAACTCCCCGCCGGGTTCAGGACCGGTTCAGCCGGGCCACGAGGGCCGGCAACTCGCGCAGGGATTCCAGTTGAAAGAAGCGCCCGGATGCCGGCGGGGGCGCGGCCGCCCGCTCGGCCGACCAGAGCAGCGGATAGGGCACGAGCGCCGCCCAGGCGCCGAGGTCGAGCGCGGGCAGGATGTCCGATTTCAGCGAATTGCCCACCATCAGGAATCCGTCCGGCGGGATGTCGCCGCGGCGCAGGATGCGGGCGTAGGTCGCGGCGTCCTTTTCGGCCACGATTTCCGTATGGTGGAAGTGGTGCGCCAGGCCGGACTTCGCGAGCTTCCGTTCCTGGTCGCGCAGGTCGCCCTTGGTGATCAGGAGCAACCGGTGGGTGGCGGCGAGCGCGGGCACCACCTCGGCGGCGCCGGCGAGCAGCTCCACGGGGTGAGCGAGCATCTCCTGCGCGGACGCGATGATCTCGCTGATCTCCGCCGCCCGGATGTCCCCGCCGCTCAAGGCAATCGCCGTTTCGATGCACGACAGCGCGTGCGCCTTGATCCCGTACCCGTAGAGCTCGAGATTGCGCAGCTCGGTGGCGAGGAGCCGGCGGTCGACGGTGGCGCCGTCGTGCCAGCGGGACAGGAGCGCGCGGTATTTCTCATGGGCGGCTTCGAAAATCGACTCGTTGTGCCAGAGCGTGTCGTCGGCATCGAAGCCGATCGTCGTGATCATGCGGCGAGGGAATGACGGCGCGCCCGCCGGTTCAAGCGGCAAGGCGCCGGTGGTGTCGGGCGCGATGCCGTCGCGTGCCACCCGATCCGGGCAGAGCGCACGGGTTCCGCGGTTCCCCGATTTTTCAAAAAAGTAACGGAGCCGTCCTGCGGCCGGAACTTTGTTCACGGCCGCGGGTTCATCCGTGGGTCCGCGCTGACTGCGCGGACGTGATTCGCAAATGACATGACTAAGAAAACCACCATGAAACTCGTATTCGTCTCCGTCGCGGCGCTGGGCCTGGCCCTGTCCGCGTCGGCCCAACAATCCGGTTCGAGCCCGCCGGCGTCGTCTTCCCTGAACGGTGTCGGTTTGCTCGGTCAGAACTACACAGGCCTGACCTACACCTACACCGACATTCCCAACACGACCCTCAACAACCAGGGACTGCGGTTCCAGTACAACGAGCCCGTGGCCCCCGGCCTCGACGCCCTTTTCACCTATGAAGGCGACCGCAGCGCGCGGTTCGACAGCACGCGCAACAGCCTCGAACATGCCGAGGCGGCCGCGGTGGCCTACCTGCCCGAGTTCGCGCGGGCCAAGCCGTACGTCCTGTTTGGCGCCGGCTGGATCTGGTCGCACACGTGGGGAATGAAGACGGACGCGTTCGCGGGTCGGATCGGCACCGGCGTGGAACTCCAGCTCGCCGCTCCCTTCGTGCTCACGCCGTACGTGAACTACACCGACTCCAAGGTGTTCGCGGGACGGCATCGCTGGAACTACGGGGTGAAAGCGAACTATTGGCTCGGCAGCCACTGGGGCGTGACCGCTGGGCTCGACCGCGACAACCACCGCGACATGGGCTACTCGGCCGGGATGAATTTCCGGTTCTAAAACCGGAGCGGTCCGTTTGCCGCACCCCGGCGCGTTCCACGCGCCGGGGTTTTGGCGGACAAAGAGGGCGCGCCGAGGCGCGCCCCTACGGGAATGACGTTCCGAACGCCGCGAG
This sequence comes from Opitutaceae bacterium, assembly GCA_046704465.1. Taxonomy (GTDB): domain Bacteria; phylum Verrucomicrobiota; class Verrucomicrobiia; order Opitutales; family Opitutaceae; genus Fen-1467. The sequence continues at coordinate 2,512 of JBJKRV010000223.1, forward strand.
CGTAGGGGCGCCGCTGGTCGGCGCCCGTGCTGCGCGCCGATTCAACCTTGCCTCGTTCGCTGGCGCCGGCGAACGTCAGTTCCCCCCTATGCACGTGCGCCACACCAGCGCGCTTCACTCGCATCGCGTCTCGCAGGCCGGTGCAGTCTATTTTGTCACGTGGTGCACGCGTTTTCGGGCTGTTGATTTGACGTACCCGACGGTGGCGGACGCTGTCCGGCACGCCGTCACGGCGATAGATGCCAACGGTGATGTCGCCACCAGGGCATTCACGATTATGCCCGACCACGTGCATTGGCTGTTCGCGCTTGGGCTCCGGCTTTCGCTGGGACAGGTGATTGCCCGCGTCAAGGCCCGGACCGGTCCGGCGCTGGCGGCCGGGGGCCTGGTTTGGCAAAGGGACTTTTTCGAACATCGGCTGCGTGCAGATGAGAAGGTCGAGCCGTTTGGAATGTATGTCTTCCTGAATCCGTATCGCGCCGCGCTCCTGCCGACGCATGAGACGTGGCGCCATTGGTGGCGTCCGATGCCGGAGGCATTTCGATTCCTCGCCCATCTGCATGCCGACGGCGCTCCGCCCCTGGAATGGATCGGCGAGCCGATTCCTGAGGATTTGCCGGTCGGAGAATAAGGAATTGGGGCGCGACCAGGTGTGGATGATCCCAAGCGTAGGGGCGCCCGCATAAGGAGGGCGTGCCGAGGCACGCCCCTACGGGAATGGCGCTCCGAACGTTGCGGGTGTGCGGGAATGACGTTTCAAAGATCCTGAGCGTAGGGGCGCAGCTTGTCTGCGCCCGCATAACAAAAGGGCGTGCCCGGTCTTCGTTCCGAACGCCGCGAGCGTAGGGGCGCCGCTGGTCGGCGCCCGCGGTGAGCAGGTCGAACCATCGGCGCCCGCACAAGAGGGCGCGCCCGGTCTTCGCCCAAGCGCTTCGCCCCGGCAAGCGAGGCACGCCCCTACGGGAATGGCTTGCCGAACGTCGCGGGCGCGGGCTCGCCGCGCCTACTCCAGGCCCGTCACCTTCAGGTCGACCGGATACTCGACGGCGAACTTGAGCGGAATCTCGCGTTTCTCGCCCGGCTTGAGGTCGAGGCGCCAGACCAACTGGCCGTTCTCCTCGCGCGTGACCTCCCGGGGCTTCTCCTTCGTGCCGAGGTCGCGTTCCGCCGGCGTGATCATGCTCACCTCGATCTTTTCGTTGCGCGACACCGGCACCGGCTCCTTGAAGACGACGCGCTCGGCGGACGGCTTGTTGTTGGTGATCGTGATCAGGTAGTCGTAGGTGATCCGGTGGCTCTTGCTCACCAGGCCGGTGTCCTCGGCGAAGCGGTTCACCAGGCGGCGCTTGATGCCGATGCCCTCGTCGGCGCCGAGCTGCAGCTCGAATTTCTCGCCCGGCATGACCGTCTTCAGCCGGCTCGACGCGACAAACGTGTCGTCGAGGAACGTGTTCATGGCGCCGGCCAGGAACGGATAGTCCGTCGTGTTGGAGGCGGAGGCGGTGAGGAAGGCCGTCTCCATGAGCTTCGGTGTGGCCTGGTATTGGAGGTTGGCGGCCAGTTTGACGCTGGTGATCGGCACGCGCTGCACCGTGTTGTCGGCCGGCAGCGTGACGTTCATCGGGACCTTGAACGTGGCGCTGGTGGCGCCCGCCTCGACCGCGGCGGCGAGGATCCCGACCTCCCGTTCCACCGCCGACGGAGCGCCGGAGGCGGCCTGGACATTGAACGTCTGGAGCTTGTCCGCCGCCCGGCGGGACTCCTCCATCCGGAGCATGCCTTTCGCGACCGGCAAATCGACCGGCCGCGGCGGCGCGATGTCCACGATCCACGGCCGCAGCTCGGGCGCGCCGCCGCCGAGGTTGGGCCGCGCGGTGGAGAGCGTCAGCGCGACGTCCTTCCAGTCTTCGCCGGTGTTGTTCCGCACCAGGCCGAAGTATCCCAGCGCGATGGTGCGGCCGGCCGAGTGCAGCCGCGCGTCGTACGACGGCGCCCAACTCGCGCCGGGCACGGCGTACTTCAGCGCGACCTCCAGCCGTCCGGGCGCCGTCACAGCCACGCGGACGGCGACGGTCTTGAAGCTTCTGCCGCCGGCGCCGCGCAGTTCGGCGAGCTGCTGCTGGAGCGCGGCCGCCTTCGCCTGCAGATCCTCGCGCTGGCGGTCGATCGTCTGACGCTCGGCGGCGATCTTGCCGAACGTGTCTTCCGAGTAGGTGTAGAGCTTCTGCCATTCCTCCAGCGTGGGGCGCGCTGCCGTGCCGCCGGCGCGGGTGGGGTCGACGCCGAGGGGATAAATGACGGTTCCGGTCGAGGCCGTGAGCATGCGCTGCACGAAAGCGTGCTCCTGCGTGAGGATGGCGGTGCGGTCGTCGAGCGCCCGCTGCTGCTGTTTCAGGCCGCGGATCTGCTCCTCGAGTTCCTGCACGCGGGCGTTGGGCGTGAAGTCCACGTAGGTCTGGCGGGCGGCGACGTCGAGCATGGTGGCGGTCGCCGTGCCACGTCCCGACACCTGGAGCGACTGGTCGAGCAGGGCGGCGGGCAGGCGCTCGAACACGAGGGTGTGTTCGCCATCGGTCAGATCCGCCGCGGCGGTGCGGGTGACCACGGCGCGGTCGGCGTAGACGGTGACCGCGGTGAGGTGCGAGTCGACGGTCGCGGCGCGGAGCGCCGGGAGGCAGGCGAGGGACGGGACGGAACCGAGCAGCAGGGCACGCAGGATTTTCATGACGGGGTCACGGGATGCAGTTGCAGGCTAGACGGACGGCCGCGCGGTTTCTTAGGGCCGCGCGAGCGCTGGACGCTTGAAGTTAGGGCGAAAGCCGGCCCGAGGGAATCCTCAAACGCGGCGCGGCCCCGCCCTGCCGGCCGGCGGGCCATGTGAGAAATGGCGGGCGCCGCTAGTCGGCGCCCCTACGGTCGCGGCATTCGGAACGACAGTCCCGTGCGGGCGCGCCCGCGGCATCTCACCAGTCGTCGGTGCGGAAGGGCGCCGCGGGCAGTCCGTCGCGTCCGAACAGCCCGACATCGGGCGCGTTCGTCCACGCGTACCGCACCGCCACCGGGTCCTTCACCGCCGGCGACGAGACGAGCACCGTGTCGCCCTCAATTCGCGCCTCGGCCGGGTGGAACCGGCGGTCGGCGCCCGCGACGGCGAATCCGGTCAGCGGATGGTCGTGCGCGGCGAGACCGGCGCCGACCTCGCGGAAATGGAGGCGCAGGGCGTCCCCGTCGCGCGTGGCGGACTGGAAGACCGGGCCCGACCAGGCGCCCGGAAGATGATAGATGAGGTGCCCGGTGATCAGGGCGAGCCGGCGGCCGACCTCCTGCTTGTTGCGCGGATGGATGACGTGCGGATTGCCGATGTCGATGGTCACGGCCATCGCGGTGTCGGGCAGCGAGAGGGCCTGCGCCTGGGCCTCGCGCAATTGGGCCCAGTTGGTCGCGTTTGCGTCGCCGCCGTCGAAGTTGGGCAGTTGCACCCAGTAGAACGGCAGGTCCGGCCGGCCCCAGCTCTGCCGCCAGGCGTGGATCATCGCGGCAAACAACGCGTGATACTCGCCGGGTCGCTCCACATTCGACTCCCCCTGGTACCAGAGGATCCCGCGGATTGCCGCCGGGATCAGCGGATGGATCATGCCGTTGAACAGGCTGCAGGGTGCGTCGGGGCTCGTCGGGCTGGGGGGCGGCGGGATCCACGGCTTGTTCTTCAGGAAGGCGATAAAGCGCTCCGGCCCCGCCGCCTTCGCCTCGGCCTCCTCCTTCTCCTGGGCGGCCACCGCGGCCTGGTACGCCTTGACCTTGGCCTGCCAGCCGACCAGCGCGTGGGCCCAGCGCTCGCTCACCACCGCGAACGCCGGATTGCTCTTCAGCGCCCCCTCGCTCAGCCAGGACTCGATCTGCGTGCCGCCCCACGTGCTGTTGATGATGCCGATCGGCACGTGGATCTTCCGGAAAAGGTCGCGGGCGAAAAAGTAGCCGACCGCGGTGAAGTTTTTCACGTTCTCCGGGTCGCACAC
>JBJKRV010000224.1:0-9794 GCA_046704465.1 Opitutaceae bacterium
ACTCTGCGCAAGCTGGAGTACGATCTCTAGTACATGCGGTATTATACGTTCGTGCTCGACGCTTCCATCGTCCTGAAGACGATCCACATCATGTTGTTCGGGAAGGGCCGGTAAATCGCTGACCGCGCTTGCCCGTCGAGTGGGTGCCAACAATGTCGCAGGCGGGCCCCGGCGAGCTTGGGCCTGAAAATGTCCATGAAAAACTATGACTTCATCTGCCTTGGCGGCGGCTCGGCCGGTTTTAATGCCGCCCGGACCGCCGCGGCGCACGGTCTGAAGGCCGCCATCGTTGATGGCGCGCGTCAGCTTGGGGGCCTGTGCATCCTGCGGGGCTGCATGCCGTCGAAGACCCTGCTCTATATTGCGGAGGTGCTTCACCATGCCCGCCATGGCGCGACTTTCGGCCTCAGGATTCCACACGCCGCGGCGGACATGAAGGCGGTGCATCGGCGGAAGAAGCGCATCACCGGCGAGTTCGCGGCCTACCGCGTCAAACAGCTCACGGGAGGGCGATTCGATTTGCTGCGCGGCCGGGCGCATCTGGTGGACTCCCACGTCGTAGAGTTGTCCGACGGCCGGCAGCTGTTCGGCCGGCACATTCTCGTCGCCACCGGCTCGCGGGTAAGCGTGCCGCCGGTGCCGGGCCTGAAGGACGTGCCCTTCTGGACCAGCGACGACGTGCTTGAACTCGATTACGCCCCGGAGAGCGTCATCGTCCTCGGCGGCGGCATCGTGGCCTGCGAACTCTCCCAGTTCCTCAACCGCATTGGCACCCGGGTCACGCTGATCCAGCGAAGTCCGCATGTGTTGCGGGACCACTCGCCCGAGGCCAGCACGGTGCTCCAGCGGGCATTTCGCGACGAGGGCATCGAACTCTTTGCCGGCACCGCGATCGACCGCATCAGCCACGACCGCGGCGGATACACGGTCCGGTTCCGCCACGGCGGCAAACCGGTCGTTCGGCGCGCCCGCCATTTGTTCAACGCCCTCGGACGCGAGCCGGCGATTGCCGGTTTGGGACTGGAGGCCGCCGGGGTCAAGGTAAGCGGCGACGGGCGCGTGGTCGTGAACCGATGGCAGCAGACCTCCCAGCCCCACATTTATGCCGCCGGCGACGTCTGCGGTCCCCACGACATCGTGCACCTCGCCATCGCCCAGGGCGAACTCGCCGCCCGGCACGCCGCCGGAGTCAAGGGCATCAAGCCGGTCGACTACTCGCTGCTCCTCAACGTGGTCTTCACCGAGCCGCAGCTGGCCACCATCGGGGTGCCGGAAGCGGAGCTGCGGACCGAAAAAACGGAATACCTGAGCGCCTCGTACCCCTTCAACGACCACGGCAAATCGATCCTGATGGAGGCAAACTACGGCTACGTGAAGGTGCTGGCAGACCCCAAGCGCGGCCGCATCCTCGGCGCCGAGATTGTCGGACCGGACGCCGGCGAACTCATCCATTGCTTCAGCGGGCCACTGGCCATGCACGCCACGGTTTTCGACCTGCTGCGCGCGCCGTGGTACCATCCAACGCTCGCCGAGATCATCACCTACCCGCTCGAAGAGATCGCATCGCGCATCAAGGGCTAGGCCGCTTCGGCCGGGCGGCTTGCCCGATCGATTCGGCAGGCGTTCGCCGCACCCTCCGCCGTTCCGGCCGCTCAATCCTTCGCCGTCAGCAACTCCGCCAGACTCACCCGCCCCTCGTAGAGCGCCTTGCCCACGATGACGCCGTCCAGATTTGGACGGCGTTTTTTCATCTCACGCAGCTGCGCCACGTCGGCCGGGCTGCTTACCCCCCCGGAAGCGATGACGTGGCAGCTCACTGCCGCCAGGAGACTTTCCTGCGCCTCGAAGTTGGGGCCGGTCAGCATGCCATCGGTGCTGATGTCGGTGTGAATGATCGTCTTCACGCCAAGGGCCGCCATCCGCCGGGCCAGGCCGACCGCGTCCATTCCGGTGGTGTCCACCCAGCCTCGCACCGCGACCCGCCCGTTTCTGGCGTCGATCCCGACCGCAACCTGGCTGCCATGAGTCGCGAGCAAGCCGGCCACAAACGCCTCGTCCTCCGCCGCGCGGGTGCCGATCACCACCCGCGTGGCACCGGCCGCCAGCGCCTCCCCGACCGCGGCGGCAGTGCGCAAGCCGCCGCCGAACTGGATCTTCAGCCCCAGTGCCGCCACCGCCCGCACGACGGCCAGATTGACGGGCCGCCCGGCAAAGGCGCCATCCAAGTCGACCATGTGCACCCAGGACGCACCGGCCGCCCGGAAGCCCGCGGCCACCTCGACAGGGTTGTCCGAATAGATCGTTTCCTGGTCCGCCCGTCCTTGCGCGAGCCGGACACAGCGCCCTGCCTTGATATCGATGGCCGGATAGATGTGCATTCTCCGGCAGATCAAACCAAAGGCCGCCCGGCACCAAGCGAATTTATTCTTCGCTTCCCCGGTCCCGTGTCCCACTTTTTCCAGTTATGCCGAAATATGAAGCCTCTCCGTTTCTGGTCGACCTGCTGCGCGCCCGCTCACCCTCGGGCTACGAATTTGAGGCGCAGGCGGTCTTCGACCGGTATGTCAAACCCGCCGCCGATGGATATGCGCGCGATGCCCTCGGCAACCGCCTGGCCACGCTCAATCCCGCGGGGGATCCCGTGCTGATGCTGGCGGGCCACATGGATGAACTGGGCCTCATCATCACCTACGTGAACAAGGACGGTTACCTTTATTTCGACACCATCGGCGGGCATGACCGCACCATCATTTCCGGGCGTCGCGTGGTGATCCGGACCAAGGCCGGGCCGGTCCGGGGCGTCACCGGAAAGCGTGCGATCCATCTCATGGACGAAGGCGATCGGAAGAAGGTGCCGGAGATTCACGAGATCTGGATCGACATCGGCGCCCGCAACAAGAAGGAGGCGCTCGCCCGGGTCTCGGTCGGCGACGTCGCCACCTACGATCACGAGTTCGAATTGATCCACGGGAGCATCGGCGCTTCGCGCGCCTTCGACAACAAGGTCGGCGCCTACGTGGTCGGCGAAACTTTGATCCGCCTGGCCGCGGGCCGCCGCCGTCCCGCGGCGCGGGTCGTTGCCGTGGCCACCGCCCAGGAGGAGATCGGCGTGCGCGGGGCGACACCCGCCGCCTACGCGGTCAACCCGCACATCGCCGTGGCCGTCGACGTCGGACACGCGACCGACCACCCCGACTGCGACCATCGCAAATACGGTGAGACCAAACTGGGAGGCGGCCCCATCCTCTGCCGCGGGCCCAACATCAATCCCCGGGTCTACGAGCGCCTCGTCCAGGCGGCGGAAAAGCTCGGTCTTCCCCATCAATTCGAAGCCGATCCCCGGCCAACCGGAACCGATGCGCGGGCCATCCAACTCGGCCGGGCCGGCGTGGCCACCGCGGTCGTCAGCATTCCCCTCCGCTACATGCACACCCCCAGCGAGGTGGTCGATCTCGAGGACGTCGAGCGATGCGTCCGCATGCTGGTGGAATTCGCGCGGTCGCTCCCGAAGGGCGACTACGCGCACTGGTAGCCCCGGGGCCGCGGGCCCACCGGCGTCGCCCACCCGGGCTAGGCCGCGTCCTTGTTCTCCGCCTTGGGCGCCTTCCGGAGCGTCGGGCTGCGACGACCCCTCACGACTCCCTCGTCAATCACGACCTCGACGACGTCCTCGCGCTGCGGCAGTTCGAACATCACCTCGAGCATGAGGCTCTCCATGATCGAACGCAGCGCCCGTGCCCCCGTCTTGAGTTCCAGGGCCTTGCCCGCAATGGCTTTCAGCGCATCCCGGGTGAACCGGAGTTGCACGCCGTCCATCGCGAAGAGCTTCGAGTACTGCTTGACCATCGCGTTCTTGGTGCGCAGCAGGATCCGCATCAGGTCGGCCTCGGTCAGCGGATCGAGCACGGACACCACCGGCAACCGGCCGATGAACTCGGGAATCATCCCGTAGCGCACCAGATCCTCCGGCGCGATCAGCTTCATCATCTCGTCCGGCGCGAGGTTGTGATCGTCGGGATTGATGTGAAAACCGAGCGACTGCGTGCCGAGCCGCTTCTTCAGGTAGTGTTCCAATCCGACAAACGCCCCGCCGCAGATGAACAGGATGTTGGAGGTGTTGATCTGGATATACTCCTGGTTCGGATGCTTGCGGCCGCCCTGCGGCGGCACGTTGCAGATGGTTCCCTCCAGGATCTTGAGCAGCGCCTGCTGCACGCCCTCGCCCGACACGTCGCGGGTGATGGAGACGTTTTCCGTGGTCCGGCGGAACTTGTCGATTTCGTCAATATAGACGATGCCACACTCCGCCTTCTTGACGTCGTAGTTGGCCGACTGCAGCAGCCGGAGCACGACATTCTCGACGTCCTCGCCCACGTAGCCGGCCTCGGTCAGCGTCGTGGCATCGGAGATCGCGAAGGGCACGTCCAGGATGCGGGCGAGCGTGCGGGCCAGCAGCGTCTTGCCGGAGCCGGTCGGCCCGACGAGCAGGATGTTGCTCTTCTCGACTTCGACGTCGGAGAACTCGCGCGCCAGGGTGATCCCGCCGCGCTGGGGCTGGCCGGCGTCGAACATCAGCCGCTTGTAGTGGTTGTAGACCGCCACCGAGAGCACCTTCTTCGCGTGATCCTGCCCGATGACATAATCATCCAGCGCCCGCTTGAGCTCGGACGGCTTCACCAGGCGGAAGGACGGACGGTTCTCCACCGCCGGCGCCTTCACCTCCCGGTCGATGATCGTCTTGCAGACATTGACGCAGGAATCGCAGATATAGACCCCCGGCCCGGCGATGATCTTCTTCACCTCCGCCTGCGACTTGCCGCAGAACGAGCACAGAGTCATGCGGGAGGATTTCGCCATGGCAGGTGGGGTTTGGCGCCGTCGGACGATGAGGCCGTGGGTGCTCGCGGACTCAGGCGGCCGATTTCACCGCCAAGGTTTGCGCCTCGCGCGTGGACGCCACCACATGATCGACGATCCCGTAAGCCTGGGCCTCATCCGCGCTCATGTAGTAGTCGCGATCGGAATCCTTGTCCACCTGGGCCGCCGTCTTGCCGGTGTGTTTGGCCAAGGCCTCGTTCAGGGTGGCCCGCCAGCGCAAGATTTCACGCGCGGCAATCGCGATGTCGGCGGCCTGCCCCCCGGCGCCCCCGGTCGGCTGGTGAATCATGACCCGGCTGTTGGGCAGGGCGAAACGCTTGCCCTTGGTGCCGGCCGCCAGCAGCACGGTGGCCATGCTGGCCGCCTGGCCGATGCAGTACGTGACCACGTCGCACTGCAGGAAATACATCGTGTCGTAGATCGCCATTCCGCCGGTCACCACGCCGCCCGGTGAATTGATGTATAGATGGATGTCCTTCTTGGCGTCCTCCATCTGCAGGAACAGCAACTGGGCAATCACCAGATTGGCCACGCCGTCGTCGATCGGGGTGCCGATGAAGATAATGCGGTCCTTCAGCAGGCGGGAGTAGATATCCATGCTCCGCTCGCCGCGGCCGGTGTTTTCGATGATGAATGGGACGTAGTAACTCACGCGTGATAACGACGTTTCAGGCCCTGGATGCCGCCGTCGTGACGGTAGCCTTGCCGACCAGGAAATCAAGTGTCTTGTCGAGGACGATGGCCTGCTGCAGGGCCTGCAGGCGGCTCCGATCCTCCGCCAGCTCCTTGGCCAGCTTCTCCGGCCGTTGGTTGGCCCGCGCGGCCTCCCGCAGGATCGCTCCGTCGAGATCGCGTTCGCTGACCTCGATCTTCTCGCGTTCCGCCACCTTGCCGAGCAGCAGACGCGTCTTTACCCGCCCCGCCGCCGCCCGCAGGGCATTCTCGTATAACTCCTGCTTGTTTTTCTCGAACTCCGACTCCGGCACGCCCCGCCGGAGGTTGTCCTCCATGAAGCGGCGGAGGACATCCTGGGTCTCCGCCGCGACCAGGCTCTCGGGCAGGGGAAACTCCACGCGCGACGCCAGCGCCTCGCCCACCTGCTGGCGCTGCGAGCGCCGGTTCTCCTGCTCCTTGTGAAGCTTCAGCGTCTCCCGAATTCTGTTCTTCAGAGTCTCCAGCCCGTCGACTTGCTGGGCTTTGAAGAACTCCTCGTTCAGCTCCGGCAGCACGCGCTCGCGGACCTCCTGTGCGTCCACCGCGTAAGTGACAGTCTTCCCCGCCAGCTCCGGCGCCGCGGCAAATCCCATCGGGAACGTCACCGGCACCGATTTGCGATCCCCCGCCTTCAGGCCGGCCAGCTGGCGCCCGAGGCCGGGAATGAGCCCTTCCTGCTCGCCCTCCACTTCTTCCCAAGTCTGGGGCACCTTGGCATAAATCTGTTTTTCCGGCGTCAAATCGGCGATGGGCGCGCCGTCGATCGTGCCTTCGTAGCCGATCTTGAGGTAGTCGCCCTTGGCCGAGGGTCGGTCAACCACCCGAAAATCGGCCCGCTCCTGGCGGAGGTTCTCAACCACGGCGTCGATCTCGCTTTCACTGGGATCGACCGGCTGCACATTCACCGGGAGTCCGGCGTACTCCGGAAGCTCGAACTGGGGTTGGACGTCGAGCGTGAACGTGATCGCGGCCGACAGATCCCGCTCAAGCTGCCCTTCCTCGACCTTCACGACGCTCAACACGTCGAGTTTGGATTTCTCCAGGCCGTCACGATAAGCCTTTCCTACCACCCGCTTCTTGAAGTCCTCCGCAATCTCCCGGCCGAAACGTTTTTCGATCAACTCCCGCGGCGCCCGGCCGGGCCTGAAGCCGGGCAGGCGGGCGATGCGGGCGATCTCGCCCGCCACCGCCCCATACTCGGCGTCGACTTCACTCTGGTCTAGCGACACGACGAGGGTCTTGCGCGTCTCGGAGATATCTTTCAGTTCGATGTTCACTGCGGAGATAAAAAGTCAGAAACCACGGACGGAATTGGTCACGCTACGGTACCCCTGACCGGCCGGTCAATGCTGGATTGTCGAACGGGACCGGCGATGTCGGCTCCTGGCCGGCCGTCTCCGTCCCGGGTCGACCCAGGCGGCGCAACCTGCCTCGGACTGCCTTGAACGGGCGGTCCACTCTTGCCCGTGACGGCGCATACCCCATGCTGACTGGTCATGCCCAGCCTGAAGTCGCTCGTCGACGCGCACGCGTCAGCGCTGCTTGTCGATTCGGCGTCGAGCCATGTCCATGTGGGCCTTTTGCGCACCCGGTCCGATGCCGTTTGGTGGCGCGCTCCGCGCGACGCCGGCGCGGGGGTTTTCGCCGGTGTTGAGGCGCTCCTGACCCTGACGTCGATGGAGCTTGGCGACATCGGAACCTTCGTGTTTTGCGAGGGGCCGGGTTCGAATCTTGGCATCCGCACCGCGGCCATGGCGCTTCGGGCCTGGCAGGCGATCGCCGCCCGTCCGGCGCCTGCATTCGGATACTTCAGCTTGGAACTCGTGGCCCGGGATTTGTGCGACGGGACCCGGGGGAGCCCGTTTGCCGTCGTGGCGGACGCGCGTCGCAATGCCTGGCACCTGATCGAGGTCAGCCCTCCGAACCGGGTCAGTACGCCCCGCCGCGTGTCGGGAGCGGAGCTGGCCCGTTACGCGGGCGAAGTATTCACTCCGGACGGCTTTGGAATCTGGTCGGCGACACCTCGCCCCATCCGCCCCGCCCCTTACGATCCTCCGGCGTTGTGGACCCGCCACGCGACCGTTGATCTCATGCGGCCGGCGCCGGAACCGGAGGCGTTCCAGCATGAAGCGGCATCCTATGCACTCTGGACGCCGCGGATCCATCGAGCGCCAATGTCGACCACGCCATGACCCAGAATCCCGCCCTGCCCTTGCGATGTTGGGCCGAAATCGACCTCGCGGCCCTGGAGCGAAATCTGAAACTCATTCGCGCCTCGCTGCCGCCGCACATCAAATATGTGGCCGTGGTCAAAGCCGACGCATACGGCCACGGCCTGCACCAGACAGTCGCGCGGCTCATGCACGCGGGCGCCGATCTTTTTGCCGTCGCCAACGTCACCGAGGCCGCGTCCATCAGGGAACTCGGCCCGGGCTGGCCGATTCTCGTGCTGAGTCCGCTGCTGCCCGAGGAGGACCGGTTTCTCGTCGATCATGAGGTGACGGCCACGGTCTCGTCCCCCGAGGAGGTCGACCGGTTTGACGCCGTCGGCCGGGCGGCCGGACGGGTGATCGGCGTCCATCTGAAAATCGACACCGGCATGGGCCGGGTGGGAGTCTGGCACGACAACGTCGAGCCGCACAACTCCCGCATCCGGCAGGCCCGGCACATCCGGCTCGACGGCGCGTTCACCCATTTTTCCAGCGCCGACGAGGATCCTGCGTTCACCGACGAGCAACGCCGGCGATTCCTTGCGGCCCTCCGGCGGTGTCCAGACCTGGATGTCACCCGATTGCTGGTCCACGCTGACAACAGTGCCGGTCTGGAAACCGCCCACGGCGAGCAACCGTTTAATGCGGTTCGGGTGGGACTCCTCCAGTTTGGCATTCTGCCGCATCCGCACTCGATGTTGTCGCGGGTACATACCGAACCGGTCTTCAGTTTTCGCACCCGAGTCGGTCTGGTGAAGCGGCTGCCGGCTGGAACCGGAATCAGCTACGGCCGGACACACACGCTGCGACGGGACTCGTTGGTTGCCGTACTCTGCGCCGGCTATGGAGATGGAATTGCCCGATCGGCCGGAAATCGCGCCTCAGTCCTGATCCATGGCAGCCGATGTCCGATCTTGGGGCGCGTGACCATGGACCAAACCATTGTCGATGTCACGGACGTGCCGCGGGTTCAATGTGGCGATGAGGCGGTTCTGGTCGGGAGGCAGGATCAGGCCTCGATCACAATCGGAGAATTCAGCGCATGGTCAGACACAATTCCTTGGGAAACATTGTGTTCCGTTACGAAACGCGTTCCAAGAATTTACCGGACAGCGCTTGGACTCTGATGGGTGCTCTGACCGGAAGGCGCTGAGGCATCGCCGCTCTCCAAACGTGATGGGCACGTGAAAACCGGCGAGCTTGTGGCCGGCTCAACACCTTTGTTGAGCGAACGGAGACACTGCGCTTAACGCACGACTGGATTTGCGCGCGCTGTTCTGAATCTATCGGATCGCTCATTAAAAATTGATGATTAGTCTCTTATGAAGAGTTTTTGGTCGGGTAAAAATCAAGGTAAAATAGGGGGATACCCCTATTAAGCATTGAGCGAATCCGTGCGATCTATATCCAATCAATGGCATAACGAAGCCCAAACCCAGCATTTCGCCGTCGACAGATCCAACACTCGTGCCAATGACCTGCCAGCAACCCGCAACCGCTTCGCGGTCACCCTCCCCGGCAGGGAAAAGGGTTGGGTGCTGGCTGGCGATTTTGATCGGATCGTGGTTCGTAAACGCCGGCTTCGCCCAGGTTGTGACCGTCAATCAAAGCTTTAATGGCACCACCGCGCCGGGATGGGTCTTGGGAGGGTCAGGCTTCACGCCGGTGCTGACTGCGGGCCAGGGGATCGACCCGAATGGAAGCGGCTGGCTGCGCCTTACCAGCAACGGCGGAAACCAAGCCACATATGCTTACGACAGTACTGCATTCAACGCTGCCAACGCCACCATCGCCGTCCAGTTCAGCTTTGCCAGCTACAATGGGTCCGGCGCCGACGGTCTGACGTTCTTCCTCGCCGACGCCAGCCAACCGTTCAGCGTCGGCGCCTACGGCGGCAGTCTCGGGTACGCCCAGAAGACCCTCGCCGGCGGCGGGGGCGCGAATATCAACGGCATGAACGGAGGGTACATCGGCCTCGGCATCGACGAATAC
>JBJKRV010000225.1:0-12437 GCA_046704465.1 Opitutaceae bacterium
CGCGGGCGGAGCAGGACGAGCGCGACGGCACCAACCGCCGCGGCGAAAGCCAGCCAGAGCAACCCTTTCCGCATGGGCGCGCCTCAGTTGGCCGCCGCCGCTTCCACAATGGTGGTCATCCGGTCGACGGCGATATCCCGCACCATCTGCCGGGTGCCATCCGGCCAGAGAACCTCCACGGGGCCGACCCGGGTGGCATCGCCCAGACCGACGGTCACGGGCAGTTCGGACTGGGACAGGTAGCCGTGCGTCGGCATCACCTCGCGCGACAGGACCTGGTCCCCGAGGTGGACTTGGACCCAGGCGCCGATGGCGTCGCGATTGCTGCGGGTGCCGACGAGTTTCAAGCGGAGGAAATGGTGGTGCAGGTCCTGGTCGTTGCGCAAGAGCAGGGGCGGTCCGTCGATCTGGGTCAGAATGACGTCGAGATCGCCGTCGCCGTCGATGTCGGCGTAGGCGCAGCCCCGGCCGACGATCGGCTGGAACAGGTCGGGACCGCATTTGGCTTCCGGCACGGCCACGAAACAAGGACCATTCAGGTTGCCCGTGTTCCAGAAGAGCTGCGCCGGCTGGCGGTATTGCTCGCCCTGCTGGATCTGGCCGATCTCCTCGTCGAGGTGGCCGTTGGCGGTGAGCACGTCGAGCCGGCCGTCGAGGTCGTAATCGAAAAAGAACACGCCGAACTTCAGCAGCCGCCAGCCGGGCGGGCCGATGCCCTCGGGGATGGTTTCATCGGCGAAGTTGAGCGGCCGGCCCTGCGAGACGTAGAGGGCGCTCAGCTCCGTGGCGAAATTGCCGATGAGGATGCCCAACGAGGGGTCGTTGCGGTAGTGGGCCACGTCGATGCCCATCCCGCCGCGGGCCATGCCATAGCGGTCGAAACCGACTCCGCTCGTGGCGCCGATTTCCTGGAACGTGCCGTCGCCCTGGTTGTGGAACAGGAAGTTCTGCACGCCGTCGTTCGCGACCACGAGATCGATCCGGCCGTCACCGTCGAGATCGATGGGGGCCACGCCGAGCGATTTGCCCATCGGCACGCCGGTGTCGGGATTGCGGACCTGGATGCCCGCCGCCGCGGAAACGTCCCGGAACCGGCCGTGGCCTTCGTTGTGATAAAGGTAGCAGAAGGCGCCCTCGAAGTGCTTGGGCTGGCCGTAGGACCGGCCGATGCCGGTGAGGTGGGCGCCGACCTCCAGGTCGATCGGTTTCGACCACTTGATGTAGTTGCAGACGAAGAGATCGAGCCGCCCGTCGTTGTCGTAATCGACCCAGGTCGCGCTCGTGCTCCAGTCCTTGCCCGAGCCGCCCACGCCGGCCTCGGCGGTGACGTCCCGGAACTTCCCGTCCCCTTCGTTGTGGTACAGGTGATTCCCGTCGACGCCGGTGATGAACACGTCGGGCCGGCCGTCGTTGTCGTAATCGCCGACCGCCACGCCCATGCCGTAGAAGCTGACGTCCAGCCCGGACCCGGCGGTGACGTCGGTGAAGTGCCCGCCGCCGTCGTTATGATAGAGCGCCATGGTCGGGAGCTTCGCGCCGGGAGGGCGGTGGCCGGGCCAGTAGGTGGAGTTGACCAGGAGCAGGTCGGGCCGGCCGTCGCCGTCGTAATCGAAGAAGGCGACGCCGCCGCCCATCGTCTCGGGGAGCAGTTTGTCGCCGTAGGCGCCGTTGACGTGCCGGAAGCCGATCCCGGCGGCCTTGGTGATGTCGGTGAAGCGGACGGAAGGGACGTCGACCTGGGGAGCGACCGCGACTCGTGGAGCCGGTATGGGCGTCAACTTTTCCACCGGCTTGGTGGGCTTCGGTTTCAGTGCGAACCAAAGGCCGGCGCCGATCACGGCCAGGACGGCGGCGATGCCGAGGGACCACCTCAGGGCGTGGCTGATGATGGTGTCGTCAGGATGCGCGAGCTCCTCGGTTTCACGGGGCGGTGCGGTCATGGCAAGCCGGAGAACGCTTCCGCCCCGGGGCGCTGCAGCGGATAAATGACGATGGCGTTGGCGGCATGATCCGCCGCCGGGTTGTCCGCCCGGGCCAGGGCGATGGCCCGGTCGGCGGCGTTGTCATCCATGCGATACTCGTGGTACTGGCCGCGGGGCGCCGCGGCTCGCCGGGGGTCGCCGAGTTCGTCGTAGATCATCGCGAGGTTGTAGTGGGCGGTGACGTTTTCCGAATCGATCTGGAGCACGTGGTCGAACTGGCGGGCGGCGTCCTCCAAGAACTGCCGGCGGCGGACCGCCGAGTCGTGTTCGGCCTCGGCCCGCTCCACCAGCGCCTGCCCGAGCTGGTCCCGGACGATGTAGTCCATGCTGAAGTCGAATTTGCGGCGGTCCAGTTCGGGGTAGCGATCGTAGATGATGCTGCTGTAGTTTTCGATCGCCTGGTCGAGATCGCCGGACTGCTCCTCGACCAGGCCGTTCAGCCAGGCGAGGGTCCACCGATTGGGCGGGGGTTGGAAGCGAGCGGCGCGCTGCAGGGCCGCGCTGGCGGCGTCGAGGCGCCCCTCCTTGTAATAGACCCGGGCGAGATTGATCGGCCCGTCGGGTCGTCCGAGTTTCTCGACGTGGTGGAAGGCGCTGGCGGCCTGGATCAGCTCGCCCTTGCTGGCGCCGGCATTGCCCTCGAGCAGCAGCCCGATCCCGTAGTCGTTCCACCGCTGCCAGGGCACGACCGGCGAGGGCGGATTGGGCGCCGCCAGGGGCGAACCGCCCGCCACCGGGAACGTGAGTTCATCGGAGGCGATCGTCACGATCGGCAGACGGTTAGTCACCGTCAGAGGGTCCCCCGCCTGGTAGTGGTCGCCATAGACATAGTTCATGTAGATGGCGTCGAACTTCCGATAGCACAGGGCGACTCGCACCTTCAGGGGCGCGCGCTGGTTCTCGGGCACGGTGAACGCGAAATGCACCACGTGCCCGGCGCCCGGCGGGATCTGGTGGTTGTAGAGCGGGGTGAAGATGTCCTGCACGTTCCGGCGGTCCACGCGATTCCCGTAACGGTCCAGCATGTAGACGTTGAGGAAATGCGCCCACGGATCGACCTGGCCGTGCGGCCCCAGGCACCCGCTCGCGCCGATGAATTTTCCGTCGCTGGTGATCTTGGCTTCCACCCAGTCTTCGTTCGAATCGGCCGTGCCCTCGGTGAACGCGTGGCCCACGGTCAGGGTCCGGACGACCACTTCCAGCAGGTATTTGTGTCCGGGCTGAAGGGTGGGGACCTGCGGGCCGAGCGGAGCGACCAGCGGGGAGTTCACCGTGCCGCCTTCCTTGAGGCCGAAGATGTCGATCCGCGCGCAGCCCTTCAGTTCCGCCGTGTCGGCGGCCAGGAGCTTCGGGTCCTTCTCGATGGCGGCAATGCCCGTGTCCGCCCCCGGGAACATGTGGTCGTGGATCGTCAGGATCTGCTTGGCGGCACCGGGCTGGTTGTACTTGGCGCCGAAATCGTCGTTCGAAGGCTGCAGCGGCATGTGGCACTCCTGACAGCTCGTTTGCGCCACCTTCGGATAATAGAACGAGCGGGCGCCGTGGCCGGAAACGCCGCTGAGCAGATAGCTGTCGTAATGATCCTGGCCGCGGAGGAACTTCTTGTACTTGTCCAGCGCGTAGGGAAGGTGGACCTTGTGGCAGGTCGAGCAGAACTCGGACGTCGTGTGCAGCGGCTTGAGGAACGTCTTGATGTGAAACTCGGGATTGGCCTCGATCAGCACGTGGTTGATGTAGCGCAGGATCGGGTTCTTGCTGAAGGTGAACGGATAGAGGATCGGCTGATCGATCGTGTAGTCCGCGTTACCTTTCGTGCTGTTGATGTTCGTGATCGCGTGGCAGGCGACGCAGGTGATGCCGGCGTGCGCGGTCGGATCATGGACGTCGTCGTAGTGGGGGTTGTCGAACTTGCCGCTGAAGAACGGCACGACATCGTGGCAGCCCGCGCACCAGCGCGCCGCATGCACGTTGCCGTCGCGTTTCAGCGCCACCGCGCGCGTTTCGCGGACGCTGAACAGGTAGGGCGGGTTGTTGAATGAACTGTAGTGGTGCGCGCTGTGGAACCAGTCGTTGTACGTGTCCTTGTGGCACTGCATGCAATACTGGTTCAGCATGAGCACCTTGGCCGGGATGAAGTTGCCCGAGGCCGTCCGGGCCAGCGACGGATAGAAATACTTCACCCCCTCCTTCGGTCCGACCACGTTCCATTTGCGCGGGTCTTCGGAGTTCAGCAGCACCATGATCCCGACCAGCACCAGCACGGCCGAGGCCCAGCCGATGCCCACCCGCCACTTGATCCGGGGCCCGGCGAGCCGGTGCATGATGTAGAGCCAGACGGCGAGCAGCGGGGCAATGACGTGGGCCCAGAAGATCGGGGAGCGGATGTGCGGATTCTGGATGGTGAAGTACCCGATCCGCATCAGGGCGATGCCGGTCAGCAGCACGACGACGGCGGTCCCGAACAGAATGTAACCCATGCGCACCGCGCGCCGGTTGGGGCGGTTGTGGGCGTTGCGGATGTGAGCCACCCCGAAAATGATCACGGGGATCACCAGCAACAGTCCCAGGACCAGATGCACCAGGAACATGATCTGGTAGAAATAGTCCTCGTAGGTGATTCCCTTCACCCACTCGAGAAAGGTGATGCTCGACAGGTAGACCGAGTTGGCGCCGAGCACGGCCACCAGCGCGAAGATGATGTACAGAACCACGCGCAGCCGCGGGCCGACGGCGCGGACATATTTGACTCTTCTAGGGCCTGGCGGTTGAGGGGTATTCACACCGGTGATTGGGACAGGGTACAGCCAGCCACCGTACTGCTGCGCCCGAGCGGCGCCGGAGGGGTGTCAGCCCGGTGATCGACTGCGTGCGCGACGGGAACATGGAACGTCAGGCCGGCCCGTCAAAAGTTTATTGTGGCGAGATGCACTGAATTACAGGCAAACGGCAATTCAAGTGCGGCGACGCGCAATGGAGCTGGACTCAGGTTTCCTGTGCCCCGAGGAGGATGCGCCCCGCCCGTTGGACTTTGGACGCGGATTGACTCACCTTGTCCACCGTACTCCACCCCGCCATGAACGACGCCTATATAGGTCGCTTGGTCGACCTGATCGATCCCGCCACGCAACGCATCCGCAACCTGTCGCTCGAGGAGGCGCGCGCCCGGGTGCTGGACGGACCCGCCGAGGCGGTGCGGGCGATCGATGGCTCGTTCGCACTCGTCGTGCGTCGTGACAAGACGGTGCGGATGGCGCGGTCGCTGGACCGGCCGATGCGCTATTTCCTCGCCAAGCGCCACGAGGGGCCGGCGCTCATCGTCGCCGATCGGATCGATGCGATCCACCGGCAGCTGAAGCTTGACGGCCTCGCCGGGCAGTTCCATCCGAGCTACACCCGGATGGTGCCGGCGCACTACGTGACGGAGATCCAGCTCGTCGGCTGCCCCGATCCGGACCCCACCTACACGCGCTTCTTCAATCCGCGGCGCGAATCGCTGCCGGCGGATCTCGAGGAGATCGGTCGGGCGTACATCGGGGCGCTGGCGGATGAGATCGCGAAGTGGCTGGGCGAAATTCCGCCGGCCGAGCCGGTCGGCGTCTGTTTTTCCGGCGGCATCGACAGCGGGTCGGTGTTCCTGGTGACCTACCATCTGATGCGCCGGCTGGGCCTGAATCCGGCGCGGTTGAAGGCCTTCACCCTGGATCTGGGTGGCGGACCCGATCTGCGCCAGGCGTGCGACTTCCTGGAGCCGCTCGGCCTGGGGCTGTTCCTCGAGGCGATCGAGGCCGACCCGGCGTCGATCGATGCCGCGGAGACCGTGCGCGTGCTGGAGGATTACAAGCCGCTCGACGTCGAGTGCGCCTCGATGGGGCTGGCGTTGTGCCGGGGCATCCGGGCCCGCTATCCGGACTGGCGGTACCTGGCCGACGGGGACGGCGGAGACGAGAACCTGAAGGATTATCCCATCGAGGAGAACCCGGAGCTGACCATCCGCAGTGTGGTCAACAACCTGATGCTCTACCAGGAAGGCTGGGGGGTCGGCCGCATCAAACACTCGTTGACCTACAGCGGCGGCCTGAGCCGGAGCTACGCGCGGACCTACGCGCCGGGGCGGCAATTCGGTTTCGAAGGGTTCAGTCCCTTCACCCGTCCGGACGTGATCACGGTCGCCGAGGGTATACCTTTCACGGCGCTCCCGGGTATGTCGGTGGCGAAGCTGTACTCGCTCAAGGGCGAGATCGTGCGGCGCGGGGTCAGGGCCGTGACGGGCCTGGACATGCCGGTCTTCCCCAAGCGGCGCTTTCAGCACGGCGCCCTGCCGGTCGAGCAGCTGCGACGGCGGATGTCCGCGGCGGAATCCACCTACCGGAAGCAGTTCCTCGCGCTCTACAACTGACGGAATCCGGGGACGTCGGTCCGCAGGGTCTGGCAGTTTGCTCGATGTCCGCCGTCACGCCGCCCATTGCCGCCCGCCGGTCGCGCGGTTGAGCACGAGCCCGAAAACTGCGTCGCATTTCGCCTTGAAGAGCAGTCGATCATCGCGGCCGTGAGCGTGCTGCAGTCCCGGCTCGATCTTCTGTCCGGAGATAAAGTCAGGCACGACGGGGGGGCGGGACGCTGCCGGCCTTGAGATCGGCCGCGAGCGCGGGGATTTCCCGCGCCGGCACCACCGTAATCTTCTCGCCGAGGGCATAGCGGTGCTGGCCGGGATATATCACCCAGAGGTGCTCCAGCCCGAGATCGGCCAGCGCGACGTGCATCGACTTCGTCGCGCTCGGCGCGTCGGAGTACCTGATCTCGAAGCCGTGGCGCCGGCTGTTTGCCACCGTCATGAAGTCCAGCTCCGCGCCGGAGTGGGTACCCCAGTAATAGGTGTCGCGAGTCTCGAGCAACCCAATGAGCTGCTCGATGACGAACCCCTCCCACGAGGCGCCGAGCTTGGGATGTCCCTGCAGGTCCTCGAAGGGGCCGATCCCGTGCAGGGCGTGGAGCAGCCCGGTGTCGCGCACGTAGATCTTGGGTGACTTGACCTGGCGTTTGCCAAGGTTCTCGAACCATGGCGGCAGGACCCGCACCATGAATGCCCCGGCGAGGATATCGAGGTAGCGGCGCGCCGTCTTCTCGTCGGCGCCGAGCGAACGGGCAAACTCGGCGGCGTTCCACTTCTGTCCGTGGTAGTGGGCGATCATCGTCCAGAAGCGGCGCAGCGTCGTGGCCGGGATCCCGATGCCCAGTTGGGGAATGTCGCGCTCCAGGAACGTCCGCACAAAATCGAGCCGCCATGCGAGCGAAGCCCGATCATCGACCGCGAGATAGGAACGGGGAAACCCGCCGCGCAACCAGAGCGGACGCAGCGCCTCCGCCCCCACCTCGCCGAGATCGAACCCCGCGAGATCCACAATTCCGATCCGGCCTGCCAGCGACTCGGACAACCCCCGGACGAGCTCGGGCGAGGTGCTGCCGGTCAGCAGAAACGTCGCCGGCACCTCCGGCCGGTCGAGCAGCACGCGCAACACGGGAAACAGCCCGGGCATCCGTTGGGCCTCGTCGATCACGACCAGGCCGCGCAGCGGCCGCAGTGTTTGCTCGGGAGTCTCCAACCGCTGCAGGTCGGCTGGACTTTCGAGATCGAAGAACGTGACCTCGGAGGCCGCGGCGGCGAAAGCTCGGGCAAGCGTGGATTTTCCGCATTGGCGCGGCCCCTCAATCGCCACGGCGGGGTGGACGTCGTAGGACCCGCGGATGCGTGCCAATGCTTGGAAGCGCTCGACCACATTATCGGTGCTATCATTGAAAGTCCGGAACACAACTCCGGATTTTCAATGATCATCCATCTACCTAAATTAGACCATTTATTATCAATATCTTGTGGATTCAGCAATCCATCCAAGAGCCGTATTGGATTGCATAAGTCATTTGAAAACTATTGCCGGCAAGGCCCATAGGCAGGAGCCGGCTGCGAGCCGCCTCACGACCTGTTGCCGGCCGTGGCGAGGCCGGCTCTCGAATGGCGGCGTCCCCGAGATCAACCGCGGCAGCAATGGACCGCGGGTGCGGGTGAGTGTGGCTTCTGACGCCCAAGAAGCTGCTTTTGACGAAAGAGTAATTCAGCGTGTTCGTGAGGGCGCTTCAGCAATGGCGCAATGGGCACGAGGATAACGCCTTTTCGAAATCGTCCAATGCTGTCGCCGGGTATACCGCTCCCATGGCATCCGTGGTCATCTGCCCGAGGAACGGGTAGTCGGGAGGGTTGGGCTTGTGCCAGACCGGATTCGACGCGACGTTTCGTGCCAGCAACGATGCCTTCAGTGTATCCACAGCGCGACCGCACGGCCTGGATTCTGGCGCACCGGCCGGCCCGGCCGGCGGAGCCCGACCCGGAGGCGCCCCGCGGAGTGTTCCTGGAGGAGGAACGGTTGCGGTCCGGCCGCGTGGCGCCCACCGGCGTCGTGTTGTTGACGAACCGCGAATGTCCGTGGCGCTGCCTGATGTGTGACCTGTGGAAGGACACGACCACCCGCTCCGTTCCGCCGGGGGCCATTCCCCGTCAGCTGGAGGTCGCGGCGGAGACCTGGCGACGCGCCGGCGGCGTGCCGGAGCAGGTGAAGCTCTACAACCACGGCAGCTTCTTCGATGTCGCCGCCATTCCGCCCGCGGATTACCCGGCCATCGCGGGTCGCCTGGCCTTTGCGGCGAACGTCGTGGTGGAATCGCATCCGCGCCTCGTGGGTGACCGGGCACGGCGGTTGCGCGACCTGCTGGCGGGGGACCTGGAGGTCGCGATGGGCCTGGAAACGGCCCACCCGTCCGTGCTGGAGCGGCTGAACAAGCGGTTTGACCTGTCGCATTTCGCGCGGGCCTGCGAGTTCCTGACCCGGGAAGGGATTGCGGTGCGCGCCTTCGTCCTGGTGAAGCCGCCGTTCATGACCGAGGCCGAAGGGCTGGAGTGGGCGGTGAAGTCGGCGGAATTCGCTTTTGCGTGCGGGGCCGGCGTTGTGTCGCTGATTCCGACCCGGACGGGCAATGGCGCGATGGAACAGCTCCAGTCCGCGGGCGAGTTCGCCCCGCCGAAACTGGCGACGCTCGAGCAGGCGCAGCAGGCGGCGCTGGCGCTGAACCAGGGGCGGGTGTTTGCGGACACGTGGGGGCTCGAGCCGTTCTCGACCTGCCCCCGGTGTCTCGAGGCGAGACGGCGGCGCCTGCAGACGGTCAACCTGACGCAGCGCGACGAGCCGCCGGTGGCGTGTCCGGACTGCGACGGCTCATGAACGGCGGGCATTTCCAGGTCGTCGTGGTCGGCTCGGGTTTCGCCGGGTCGCTCATGGCAATGATCGCGCGGCGGCTTGGCTTTTCGGTCGGCCTGATCGAGCGCGGGCGCCACCCGCGGCCGATCATCGGGGAGTCGTCGACGCCGCTCGCCGACCTGATCCTCGCCGAAATCGCAGATGAACACGACCTGCCGTTCCTGCGCCCGTTCTGCAAATGGGGTTCCTGGCAGGCGGCGCATCCGGAGATCGCCTGTGGCCTGAAGCGGGGGTTCACCTTCTACCAGCACGAACCCGGGCGCCCGTTTTCCCGGGACGCGGCGCTCCGCCGCCAGCTTCTGGTCGGAGCCAGTCCGGAGGACCGCATTGCCGACACCCACTGGTATCGGGCCGACTTCGATCACTATCTGGTGCGCCAGGCGGTCGCGCTGGGCGTCGATTATCAAGAGGGCACGGAACTGCAGGAGGCGGAGGAAACGGCGGACGGGATGCGCCTGACCGGAAGGCGGGCCGGCCAGGCGGTCTCGCTTACGGCCGATTTCGCGGTCGACGCCAGCGGGCCGCGGGGATTTCTCCACCGGGCCCTCCGGCTGCCCGAGAAGCCGATCGCCGGCTTCCCGGCTACGCAGACGTTGTACTCGCACTTCGCCGGAGTGGCGCCGCTGTCGGACGCGTTCACCGCCGGCTCCCCGCCTTACCCGCCGGAAGCGGCGGCGGTCCACCACGTGTTCCCCGGCGGTTGGGTGTGGATCTTGAAATTCAACAACGGCGTCACGTGCGCGGGCGTCGTCGCGACCGACGCGGTGGCGGCGCGCCTCCGGTTGGCCGACGGCGAATCCGGCTGGCGGCGCCAGGTGCAGGAACTACCCACGCTCGGCGAAAGCTTTGGCGCCGCCCGGCCGATCCGGCCGTTTGCCTGGGTGCCGCGCCTGCCGTTCCAAAGCGCCGTTGTGACGGGACGCCGCTGGGCGCTGCTGCCCTCGGCCGCCGGTTTTGCCGATCCGCTGCTCTCGACGGGATTTCCCCTCGCGTTGTTGGGTATCCAGCGTCTGGCCCGCTTGCTGCCGGGGCTGGATCGGCCGGAATCTGCCGCCGCCCTCGGCGACTACGGGCGATTGACGACGCTGGAATTTGAGGCGGCGGCGCGACTCATCCGGGCTCTCTACGGCGCGATGGATCAGTTCGAGCGGTTCAAGGACCTGAGCCTGCTCTACTTTGCCGCTGCCAGCTTTTCCGAGGCGGCGCGCCGCCTCGGAAAAACGGAGCTGGCGCCCGATTTTCTGCTCTGCCGGCATCCGGTGTTCGGGCCGCAATTGCGCGCGTTTTGTGAGTCGGACCTGCCGGATCCGGGTGGGCGCATTCGCGAGGCGATCGAGCCGTTCGACGTCGCCGGGCTCACCGACCGGGCCCGCGATCCCTGGTATCCGGCGCGGTTCGCGGATCTCCGGCGTCAGGCAAAAAAACTCGGCGCCACCGAAGCGGAGATTGACGCGATGGTCGCAAGACTCGGCGTTTCCATCGACTGACGCCGTTCAGCGCGCATCGGCGCAGGGATTTCAGGCGCCTCCCGGCGGGTTCGCTCATTTCGAAGCAAGAGGCACCGCCCGCCCCTTCGGGGTGGGGTCTGGATCCCGCTTCGAAAGAAGGCGCCGGCCCGCGCTACCGATCGCGCCGGATCGCACCGAATTGCCGTCGCCGACGCGATCTGGGCGCCGGCCCAAGGCTCGCAGCCGCCGGACCGCCGCGCCGCCGGGTGGCCGGCTCGGATTTCCCCTTCAGGCTCCGGTGTTTCGAGGGCAGCGTGGCGCCTCGGTCCCGGCGGCCGCCAAAGACCCGATACACACATAAGCCGGCGACGGCCGCGCCCAGGATGCCGCCCGCCACCGCGTCGATCGCCACGTGCTGCTTGGTGGCCAGGGCGGAGTAGACGATCGCGACGCACCAGCCGACGTTGGACACGCGGGCTAAAACGGGAACTCCGGCACGGGCAAGGACCCGGCCAAGCCAAATGGCCGTGAAGACGGCGAACGCGACGTGCAGCGAGGGGCAGGCGTTGCCGGAGGCGTCGACGTGCTTGAGAAAGGCGAATTCGGGGTGTTGCGCCAGGTTGAACCGGAACGGCGGCGTGACGGTCGGCCAGAAATAGTAGGTGCAGAAAGCGGCGCCAGCGATGGCGGCGACCGCCAGCCCATAGGCGCGCAGCTCACGTGCTCCCTCCACAAGCGCCGCGCCGAGGACGACATACGGCCAGAGTGACACGTACGGTCCGAGAGCCGCGGGCTGAAACCCGATCCACCGGTCAATCGCGAGGGCCGGGACGGTGGTCGCGGCGCCGTGTGGGGAATGCAGCAGATCGAAATAGACCACGAAGAATCCGCCGATGAAGAACGGGATGCCGGCGGCCTTGAGGGCCCAGTGGGCGGTGAGCCGGCGCTGCAGTTCATGCCTCCAGCCTGGATGTGGATCTGTCGGAACCATGTGGATTGTCCTCGCATCGGCTCCGGTCGCCACGGGCCGCTGCGGCGCTGCTACGACAGCGCGCGGTCCGAATCGTTCGAAAGTTGCCGCCAGATTCGGTCGCCTGGTCCCGGCGGCGCGCAACTGGAAACGCGTCCGGCCTTTGGCTGCGATTGCCGCCGTCGGCCGGAAAGGTCCCGCCTAAAGCGGCGTCTCGGCCAGCAGGGCGGAGAATTCGCGGATCGCCGTGGCATCGCCGGACTTTTGCGCCAGGGCCAGACCGCGCTCGATGACCTGGCGGATCGGCATGCCCGTCCCGCGGCGGATCAGGACGTGCAGGAAGCATTCCGCCTCGGAGAGCTTGCCCGTGCTCAGGGCATCATTGGCCCGCTCGTAGATTGCATCGGCGCGTCCCGGATCGAGATCAATGACCCGCCCCAGAGTGCGTTCGGCGGCGACCGAATCGCCGGTGGCGAGCTGGCAGAGCCCCAGACGCCAACGGGCCTCCACATAGGCAGCATCCAGACGAAGCGCAGTGCGGTAGTAGGTGATGGCCTCCTGGCGTTGTTGCTGGGCTTCCAACAGGATGCCCAACTCGCAGGGCAGGAGGGGAGAGGACGGCACGGCCCGCATGCCGCGCGCGAGGGTCTCGGCGGCTTCCTTGAGATGCCCCTGCCGGCGCAGCGTCCGCGCCAGCGTGTCGTAGAGTTCCGCGGAACCGGGTGCCCGCGCG
>JBJKRV010000226.1:0-3621 GCA_046704465.1 Opitutaceae bacterium
CTCGTGAACAGTTTCTCTTGATCACGCGTGGGTTCTCCGATGGCTAGGGTGTTACAACTATCGCCCCAATAACCGTTATACTGTGGAGCTAAATCGACGAGGAGCAAATCTCCTTGCCTCAAAATACGTGAGGATGGGGGACCTCCGACTTGGGCAGTTCTGGGCCCAGAAATAAAATCACACAAAAGAGGGACGCGTCGTTCAGCTTTGGTCTCCATGGCTTTTCTTACTTCTTCAAATAGCTCCAGTTCTGTTATGTCGGCGCGCATTTAAAAACGTATAAATTTGAACAGACGCCGATGGGACAGTAAATCAGCATCATCGCCGAAGGCGGCTTTGGGTTTGAACATCATCGCCGCAGGCGCGTTCGAGAGCCGCAGGATTTGATAGGATGAAGGCCCGGAGGCGTACGAAGGGGAACCCCGGTTGTTTCTCCAACCGGGGTTTTTCATTGGTGGCCCCGATCAAAGAGGGGACCTCCAGCAAGCGAGAGTCATCCTGGCATGATCGGCGCCGGTTGTCCAGCGCTTCCTCTGGAAACCGGTGCCTGCGGCCTGTCCCACAGCCTTTCGTCAGCGTGTGTGTCGCTTTCTCGCATGCAGCGCGGTGTTTTATCTCTGCCGCCATTGCGATCGCGGCCAGCAGTATTGCAGCCCGAGATGCCGCGAAAAATCCCGCCGCCTCCAGCGCCGCGAGGCCAACCGCCGCCACCAACAGAGCCCCGAAGGGCGTGCGGATCATCGTGACCGCCAGCGCGAGTACCGCCAGCGATTGAAAGCCCGCGTGACGGATCAATCTTCCCTCCGTTCCTCTTCCTGTGCGAACCTGAGCGCGCCTCGGACGGCTGAGCCGGTCGAGGCCACACCCGAACCCGAGCCGTGCCCCTTGCCACACCCGGCAATGCCGGCTGGCTGGGCCGTCTGCCAGATCTGTGGCCGCCGGGAGCGCTGGGTGAATCCTTTTCACGAGGTTGCCCATGATTTCCGATGAACAAGTCGCCCGCATCCGCCATCTGTTTCACGCCGAGCATTGGAGGATCGGCACCATTGCGGCTGAACTGTCGCTTCATCCCGACACCGTGCGCCAGGCCCTCGACACGGACCGCTTTCGCAGCCAGCCGCGCCGGCGCCGTCACCTCACCGATCCTTATCTCGATTTTCTGCGCCAGACCTTGCGGCAGTATCCCCGTCTACGCGCCACGCGTCTCTACCAGATGATCGTGCCGCGCGGCTACACCGGCAGCGTCACCCAACTGCGCCGGGTGCTGGCCGGGCTTCGGCCTCCACGCCGCGAGGCTTTCTTGCGCCTGCGCACGTTCCCCGGCGAGCAGGCTCAGGCCGATTGGGCTCATTTCGGCGACGTGGTGATCGGCCGCGCCCGCCGCCGTTTGTCCGGCTTTGTCCTGACGCTGTCTTACAGCCGCGCCTTGTGGTTGGAGTTCTTCTTCGATCAAAGCCTGGAGAATTTTCTCCTCGGCCACGTCCACGCCTTTCACGACTGGGGCGGAGCACCCAGGAGCCTGGAGACCGACAATCTTCGCAGCGTCGTCCTGGAACGCCGGGGCGACGCCATCCACTTCCACCCTCGCTTTTTGGAACTCTCCGCTCACTACCATTTCACCACTCGCCCTTCGAATCCCCGCGCCGGTTGGGAGAAAGGCCGCGTCGAGCGTGCGATCCAGTACGTCCGCTCCAGCTTCTTCGCCGCCCGCCCTTTCACCACCCTGGAAGATTTCAACCGTCAGGCACTCACTTGGCGCGATCAGGTCGCGCATCAGCGGCCCTGGCGCGGCGATGACTCCCGCACCGTGGCTCAAGTCTTCGAGGAAGAGAAAACGCGCTTGCTCCCGCTTCCCGTTCACCCCTTTTCGTGCGAGGCGATCCGCACGGTGGTCGCCGACAAAACTCTCTGGGTCCGCTTCGATCTCAACGATTATTCCGTGCCGCCTGAGACCTTGGGTCGTCCCTTGACTTTGGTCGCTTCGCCCACCACCGTCCGGCTGCTCGATGGCGCGACCGAAATCGCTTCTCATCGCCGCTCCTATGATCGGCACGAGCAGATCGAAGATCCGGCGCACCGGCGAGCCTTACTTGAACAAAAACGCAAAGCGCTGGGCTCGACCGCTTCCACGCGCTTGGCCGCGCTGGTTCCGGAAAGCCAAACCTTCCTTCAGGCTGCCTTCGAGCGCGGCGAATCCGCTCTCCGGCTCACCCGTCAACTCCTCCGCCTGCTCGATGACTACGGCGCCTCGGAACTCTCCGCCGCCCTCCACGAAGCTCTTGAACACGAGACCCCCTGCCTGTCTTCTGTCGCTTTTATCCTGGCCCGCCGCCATCGCCAACGACGGCAACGAGCACCGCTCGCCGTTAACCTTTCGCGCCGCCCCGACCTGGAAAACCTGACGGTCTCAAATCCACGACTGGAGGCTTACGATGATCTCACCCAAGACCCCCAAGAAGACCCCGATCCCAACCAGTGATCTGGCCGCGGAATTGAAGCAGCTCGGCCTCCTGCTCACCGCCGACTCGCTCGACGACCTCGTGGCTCGCGCCTCGACTGGCCGCTGGAGCCCGCGCCAACTGCTGGAAGAAATCGCTCGCTCCGAAACCGAAGCCGCGGCCCGCCGCAGCCTCGAACGCCGCCTCGCCCTGGCGAAATTAGACCGCTTCAAACTCATGGCCGACTTCGAGTGGACTTGGCCCAGGAAAATCGACCGCCCCTTGATTGAGCGCGCCCTCACCCTCGACTTCCTCACCCGCGGCCGTAACCTCATCCTGTGCGGAACCGCCGGCTTGGGCAAGACGATGATTGCCAAAAATATCGCTCACGCTGCCGTGCTCGCCGGCCACTCCGCCCTGTTCCGCACCGCCGGCGACCTGTTGGCTGATCTCGACGGCGATTCCCCCGGCCTGCGCCGCCGCAAGTTTCGTTTCTACGCCCGCCCCGACCTGCTCGTCATCGACGAATGTGGGTACTTGTCTTACGACGCGCATGCCGCCGACCTGCTGTTTGAAGTCGTCAACCACCGTTACGAACACAATTCGATCGTCTTGACCACCAACAAAGGGTTCAAAGACTGGAACACCGTCTTCCCCCATGCCACCTGCATCGCCGCGCTACTGGACCGCCTCACCCATCACGCCGACGTGACCCTGATCGAAGGCGATTCCTATCGCATGCGGGAATCTCAGATGGAAGCCGAAGCAGCCAAGAAAAACTCCAAAGGGAAAACTCATGCCCAGTGATCTTGAAAGCTACCGTCGGGCGCTCCTTGATCTCTACCTCCGTCTGCCCGACACGCCCCATCGCCTCAGTCGTTATGACCTGCGCCTCGCCCGCCAACTCTGGGATCGTCAGATTCCCCTGCCTGTTGTTGAGACCGCTTTCTTGCTCGCCTCGGCTCGCCGTGCCACCCGCCGCCCAGACGCCCTCCCGCTCGGGCCGATTCGCTCACTGTATTATTTTTTGCCGGTCATTGAAGAGTTGCTGCACGCGCCGGTTCATCAAGGCGACGCATACCTGGCTTACCTGCGTCGCAAAGTCTCCCTGCGCCCTGCCGCCGACCGAGCCAACTCAGTCATGCGCTGAGACTCGTCGCCCCCTCGCAATCGGCGTCTGTTC
>JBJKRV010000227.1:0-20231 GCA_046704465.1 Opitutaceae bacterium
CCGCCGCCCCCCCGGGGGGCGGGGCGGAGTCGGCGATGGCTGCCGGCGAAGTGCCGGTGGCTGCGCCCGCCCCGGCCCCGGCGACAGCCGGCGGGGTGCTGGAACGGCTGCGACAGGCACGCGAAGCGCTGGAAATGAAGAATCTCGGCGGGGCGCGAGCGATTTACGAGGAGGTGCTGGCGGCGGCGGGCGATCGGGCCGATGTGCTGGTCACGATCTCCGGCGATCTCGGCGTGACCGGAAATACCCGGGAGATCATTGAGCTGATCGCACCGCGGTACGACGCGCAGCGGCATGGCCCGGCCACCGGCTTCAACCTCCTGCAGGCCTACCTGGCGGTGCGGGACCCGGAGGCGGCCCAGCACGTTCTGGATCTACTCTTCGCGCTGAACCGGCCGGAGCTGGAGGAGCGACTCTTCGGCTTTTCCAATGTCGTGGCGGACATGATGCTGATGGGGTCGGACGTGGCCGAAACGCCGGCAGCCTCGACCGCCGGCCCGCCGGAGGAAGGGGTGCGCCGGATCGACCTCATCAGCGTGAGCAAGCCGGCCTGGTACTACGGTCTGGAGCAAATCCCGGGAATTCTCCCGCCCAAAGAAGGCCGGCTGCGCCGCGTCGCGGTCGGCCAGCTGGCGCTGCTGGGCATCAAGGAGCCGGACAAGTTCGTGACGCAGCCCGAGGACGAGCTCGGACGCCTGTCGCGCGGCCTGCCCCTCTGGTTTGCGGAGGCGCTTCAGTTCAGCACCAACTACTCGGCGGTCATGATCGCCGCCGCGATTCCCCGCCGCCATTATGCCCTGTTCAACACGATCTGGGCGCCGGAACACATCCGCCAACTCGTGGACAGCACCGAGGGCGGGCTTGATTACGTGCTGATCGGGACCCTCGAGCAGAAACACGGCGATTATGAATTCGAGCTGCGGGTTTGGGAGGTGAAGAAGTTCCGCGAGCGGAAGGCCTTCCGGGCCCGCTGGTCGCCCGCGACCGTCGACGCCGAGCTCACGCAACTCCATGCGCAGGTGTGCGCTTTCATGGAGTTCGCACCCTATCCCGCGGGGCAGGGTCTCTCTTATGCGCGGCCCGCGCGGGCCCGCGACTACGCGGAGGCGCTCGGGGCCGGACTCACGCTCTTTCTCGGCGAAAAGCAGGTGTTGCCGTCCGACCAGATGACGCTTCCGGCCGGGGTCGTGCATGGAGCCGACCGGGCGGCCGAGCAGACCGAGGCCGCCGCCCTGCTGACCCTGGGTCTGCGCGCGCGGGCCCGCCGCCTGGGCCTCACGCCGCCGGCCCTTCCGGCCCGACTGGCCGAATCGCCGCTTGTGACTCAGGTCCGGCAGGAACTGGCGCTTTGTCCCCGCGGGCCCCCCTGAATCCATGTCCCGCCCCCGCATCGAAGATCTTCGGATCCAGGCGACGCGTCCGCTGATTCCACCGGCCGCCCTTGCGGCGGAGCTGCCGTTGTTCGGCACCGGCGGGGAGTTCATCGCCCGCAGCCGGGCCGTGGTCGACGACATCATCCTCGGCCGGGACGACCGGCTGGTGGTGGTGGTGGGGCCTTGTTCGATCCACGATCCGGCGGCCGCGCGCGAGTATGCGGGGCGGCTCCACCAGGAGACGGCCCAGTTCGAAGGCGACCTGTTGGTGGTGATGCGGGTGTACTTCGAAAAACCGCGGACGGTCCTGGGCTGGAAGGGGCTCATCAACGACCCCGATCTGGATGGCAGCTTCCAGATCAACAAGGGACTCCGGCTGGCGCGGAAACTGATGATCGACCTGGCGGCGCTCGAGCTTCCGGTGGCCACCGAATTTCTCGACACGACCCTGGGCCAGTATTACGCCGAGCTCGTCACCTGGGGGGGCATCGGCGCCCGCACCGTCGAAAGCCAGGTGCACCGCGAGCTGGCCTCCGGGCTGTCGATGCCGGTGGGTTTTAAGAACCGCCGCGACGGTGATGTCCAGGTGGCGGTCGAGGCGATTCTGTCCGCGCGCCACCCGCATTGGTTTCCTTCGCTGACCAAGGACGGAACGCCCGCGGTTCTGGGCACGGCCGGCAACGACCGGTGCCATCTCGTCCTGCGCGGAGGCAGCGGCGGACCCAATTATTCGGCGGCGGCCGTCGCGGATGCGACGCGCCGGCTGACCGCGGCCGGCCTGCCCCCGTTCCTCATGATCGATTGCAGCCACGCCAACAGCGGAAAGGACGCAGAGCGCCAGCCGGCCGTGGCGGCCGACCTCGCCGCCCGGATCGCCGCGGGCGAGCGGAGCATCTGCGGCGTGATGATGGAGAGCAATCTGCTGGACGGCGCCCAGGATTACCGGGCGAAGCCGCTGGTCTTTGGGCGGAGCATCACGGATCCCTGCCTCGCGCTCGAGCGGACCCTTCCCGTGCTCGCGTCCCTGGCGGAGGCGGTGCGGGCCAGGCGCGCCGGCGGATGAATGCCGCCGCGGCAATCGTGGCCGAGCTGCGCGCCCGGCGCAACGACCGCGACGCGGCCGGCCAGCGGCGTTTCGGCATCCGACCGGCGGGGGAACACCTGGGCATCCGGGCGCCGGTGCTGCGCGAGATCGCCCTCCGGCATCGGCGGGATCACACCCTGGCCGCGGATCTGTGGGTCACCGGCATTCACGAGGCGCGCATCGTCGCCGCCCTGGTCGACGACCCGGGAAAGGTCACGCGCCGGCAGATGGACGCCTGGGCGCGCGCCTGCGACAATTGGGGCGCCACCGACGCCTGCTGTTGTCTGCTGTTCGATCGCACGCCGTACGCCGTCGAGCGAGCCCATCGCTGGAGTGCCCGCCGCGAGGAATACGTGAAGCGATGCGGATTCGTTCTCATGGCCGGCCTGGCCGTGCACCGCAAGGAGCTGCCGGACGACGTGTTTCTGCGGTTCCTGCCGGTAATCCGGCGCGAGGCCGGGGACGGCCGCAATTTTGTGAAGAAGGCCGTGAATTGGGCGCTGCGTCAGATTGGAAAACGCAATCCGCGGCTGCGCCGGGCCGCGATCGCCACGGCGCGCGACCTCCGGAGCCAGGACTCGGCATCCGCCCGCTGGATCGCGGCGGACGCGCTGCGGGAACTGAATCGATGACACGGCTTGGGGCGGCCGATTGACGGGAGAACGGTGGCGGCCGGCGCCGGACAAACGCTACCCGGTCGCGCCGGCCAGCTGGCCGCAGCCGGCCGCGATATCCAGGCCGCGGCGCTGGCGGACGGTGCTCGGCAGGCCGTGCTGCGCGAGGATATCCTGGAAACGCCGGGATACGGTTCGGTCGGACGGCGCGCCGGAATAGCCTCCGGTCGGATTGAGCGGGATCAGGTTGACCTGCGCCCGCAGTCCCCGCAACAGGCCCCCGAGGGCGTGCGCCTGCGCCGCCGAGTCGTTCCGGCCGGCGATGAGGGCCCATTCGAAGAAGATCCGGCGCTGCAGCTTTTCGGCGTAGTACCGGCAGGCCTCGATCAACGCGTCGAGCGGCCAGCGCGCGGCCACGGGGATGAGGGCCGCCCGCTCCGCCTGGGTCGCGGCGTGCAGGCTGACGGCCAGATGGGTGGGACGCGCCTCGTCGGCCAGACGCACGATGCCGGGAATCACGCCGACGGTGCTGAGCGTGATGCGACGCGCGCCGATCGCGGGGCCGTTCGAATCGCGCAGGACGTCCACGGCGCGCATCACGGCGTCGTAATTGTGCAGCGGTTCGCCCATGCCCATCAGGACGACATTGCGCAAACGGTCCGCGGGCCCGGGTTCCGGCGCGCCGGTTCCAGGCCGGCTCCGCAGCATGCGGTTGAGGAACTGCACCTGCGCGACAATTTCGCCGGTGCGGAGATGGCGGGCGAAGCCCATCTGTCCGGTGGCGCAGAAGACGCAGCCCATGGCGCAACCGGCCTGACTGCTGACGCAGGCCGTGGCCCGGCCGGTGAAGCGCATCAGCACCGTTTCGATGCGCCGGCCGTCGGCGAGCGCGAGAAGATACTTGCGGGTGAAACCATCGGCGCTGAGCACCTCGCCGGCCACGGACGGCAGGGCGAGCGACACCTCCGCCTCCAATTTGTCCCGGAGCCGCAGGGGAAGACCCGCGACATCGGCAAACCGCCGCACATCGTCCAGATACACGGCGCCCCAGAGGGCGGCCGCATGCACGGGGTTGAAGCCCCAGGAGCGGATGAGGGCGGCGAGCTCGTCGCGGGTGAAATCGTGGATTGGGCGCCGGGTCCCGGCCATGGTCGACACGGGACAACGTGCGGCCAATCCGCCCGGCTTCAAGCGCGGCGTGGCCGGTCCGCCGCCGTGCCGGCCGCGTCGCGCCATCGACCGGACGCGAGCCGGGCCTCACTCGTCATGCTTGCACTCGTAGATATGTACGCCACGCGCTCCGTCGGCCCAGCGGGGCAGGCCCTGGTCGCGGCCCAGGTGGAGGTTGCCGATCTCCTTGTGGAGGTCGGGGTGCTCCATGATGTAATTCAGCCCGGCGTAGGCGATGGTTTCGGGGGTGACGTGCAGCTGTTCGGCCAGCCGCACGACGGGAACGTATTCCTCATGGTCGAGGCGGAGTTTGATGGTATCGCTCATAAAGCCTCCTGGCTTGCCGGGGCGGCCCTGCGCCCCGGGATAAGGGTGGATTTGGGTTCACGAGGCTGAAGGGTCTTCATGATGAGGCGGCGGCGGTTTGTCAGCCGAATCCGGAGCGGATTCGGGGGAGTCCGACCGGAGGCGCTCCAGTTCGAGCGGATGCTCTTCCAGCATTTCACGCTCCGACATGCGTCCGGTGAGCCAGGAGAGGTTCATCGGGTAGACGTCGGGATTGAAGATGACGAAATAGAGGTGCCAGACGATGATGGCGAGGGTTGCCAGGATGGCCTCGTAAAAGTGGATCGTGCGGGAGATATCGAAGCCGAGCTTGGTGAACAGGCCCATCGAGGCGTTCTCGAACCAGAGGATCCCGCCGGTCACGCCCATGATCAGCGTGCCCCAGACCAGGGCCCAGTACTCCGCCTTTTCGATGTAGCAAAACCGGCCGAAGGCCGGCTTTTCCGCCGCGAGGCCGAGATTGTAGCGGAGCACCTTGAACGGATCGGTAAGATCGCGGGCGCGCGGCAAAAGGTCGCGGAAAAGCTGCCGGCCGCGAGCGGTGGCGGCGAGGTAGACGAGGTGCCAGGCGCCGGCCGCCAGCATCACCACCCCGGCCACCCGGTGCACCAGACTGCGCAGCTCAAAGACCCGGTCGCTCAGGTGCCGGAGCGCGGCGACCCACCAGGCATCCGGGTAGTGCAGCATGAAGCCGGTCACCACCAGCAGCACGAAGCTCAGCACCAGGACGGCGTGCTGATAGCGTTCGTGGATGGTCATGCGCAGATAGAGGCGGTGGGCCACCGGCACTTCCTGGACCAGGCCCTTCTGCTGGGCCAGCTTGCGTCGCGCCTTCTTGAAGAAGTCGGACAGGTTGTGCAGCGCCATCCCGGCGACGATCACCACGATGAGAATCGTGTAGATGGTCGCGATCCAGAAGAGGATCGGGCTGCGGCCCCGCTGTTCGACACCCGAGTGAACGCGCCCGATGGTGAAGCGCGTGTTGGCCCCGGGGTGACACTGCCCGCAGGTGGTGGCGAGATTGCGGGAGTTGACGCGGGAGGTCGGGTCGAGGGGGGATTTGATGGCGTGGGCCCCGTGGCAACTGGCGCAATTGACGACCTCGACCGCGCCGCCGCGCGTCGCGAGTCCGTGGAAGCTGTCGGAAAAGGTCTGAAACACATCGCCCTCCAGACCGTATTTGGCGGTCAGCCGCACCGAGGCGTGGCAGGTCGCGCACACCTGTTGCGCCAGGTTCTTCGAGTAGACCGGCGACTCGGGGTCGGTGGCGGCGCGGATGTTGTGTTCGCCGTGGCACGTCGTGCAAACCGGCGAATCGAGGTTGCCGCGGGCGAGCGCGGTGGCATGGACGCTCGAGGCGTATTCGGCGGCAATCTGGACGTGACAGCGGCCGCACGTCCCCGGGATCCGTTGCTTGTTGACCCGCGAACCCGCGACCGCGGCCAGATTCACCTGATGGCTCCCGTGGCAGTCGACGCAATTGGCGGCGTCGGCGTCGCCGCGCGCGAGGGCGGCACCGTGCACACTGCGCTCGAAGGAGGCGACGAAATGCCGGCCGAGGAGCGTGCGGCCGGCGACGTCGGACTTTTCGAGGTGGCAGGACTCGCAGAGCGCGACCTGGTCGAGCTTCAGGGCGAGGCGGTTCCGGCCGGCACCGGGGCGGGTCACCGCTTTCTCGTGACAAGTCAGGCAGTCCGGAGCGTCCTTCCGGTGGGCGGCGAAGGCCTGGCCGTGGGCCGAGGCGAGGAATTCCGTGCGCTCAGCCTCGTGGCACCGGCCACAGGCGGCGACCTGGCGCCCGGCGGCGAACGGGAAATCCGGCGACTTCACCGCGGCGATGGCGTGGGTGCCGTGGCAGCCGGCGCAGTCCGTATCCCGACCGGCGGGCGGCGGGCTCTGCGCCAGCCGCGGATGGAAGGCGTGCCGCCGGCCGAAGTCGTCGTGACAGGCGGTGCAATCCACCGGCTTGAGCGGCTGCTGGTGAGGAATGCTGTCGGGGTCGAAGCCGGCGTGGCAGTCGGTGCATTCGAGCCCGGCGTGCACGGAGTGTGCCAGGGCGGCGCGGTCGACATAGAGCGACACCACCCGTCCCGCCTTCTTCATCGTCAGCGTGTGATCGCTGTGGCAGTCGAGGCAGGCCGCGGAGCCGGACGGCGCCGCCCCCCCCCGAAGGCCCGCGCCCAGGAGAAGGCCGGCCGCAACCGACAGGCGACCGAGCCACCGGAGACGGCGGATTCGGGGCGGCGGGGAAGCGGTGAGGCTTGGCGCCATGGGCGTGGGTGGGTGCTGAAGACATCATATCCGGGCGCAGCCGGCACCGGCACCGCATGGGTTGACTGAAGTTCGGCGTATTTTGCGGTGGCGGAAACTGGTTCCACGCGCCGGGTCTCGGAGGCGGCCGGGCGCGGGCGCCACAAGAGATGATCACTCTACCAGCAAGAAATGACCAAAATCCGTCAAGGGATGCGGTGCCGACACCCGGGGAGACCGCTAGGATGCCGGGACCATGGATGTCGCGCAAACGGCGCCGCGCACGGCCGGACCAGTCCGGCCGGGACGGAACCGCCTGTACAACCGGAGGTGTGGCCTCGTGCTGCTCGGGGCCCTCGCGCTGGCGGCGGCGGGTCCGCTCCGCGCCTCGAACAAGATCACAAATCAGGACTGCCTTGATTGTCACGCCGCCGAGCCGGTGCGGGGCAAGCCCGGCCAGTTCACCGGGGTGCGGGTCAAGCACTTCAACCAGTCGGTTCATGGGATCCTCGACTGCACGGACTGCCACACGGGCATCAAGGAGATCCCGCACGCCGCGAAACTGCCGCCGGTGCAGTGCGGGTCGTGTCACGAGTCCGAGGCCAAGCAGTACGCCGCCAGCATCCACGGGGTGAGCCACGCGATGGGAGCGCCGGATGCGGCGACCTGCACCAGTTGCCACGGCGCGCACGAGATCGTGCCGGTGAACCAACTGGACTCACCGGTCTTCAAATTCAACCTGCCGCGGACCTGCGGCAAGTGCCACGACAATCCCGGACTGAACAAGGAGTACCGGCTCAAATATCCGAATGTCGCCAACCAGTTTCTCGACAGCATCCACGGGCAGGCGATGACCCAGATGGGGCTGGTCGTGGCCCCGTCGTGCAACGACTGCCACGGCGTCCACGACATCAAGCCCAGCGTCGACCGGGACTCGCGGACCAACCACCTCAACATCGCCAAGACCTGCGGGAAATGCCACCTCGGGATCGAGGAGATCTACAACCGGAGCGTGCACGGCCAGCTCCTGGCCAAGGGGGACAAGCAGGGGCCGGTCTGCACGGACTGCCACAGCGCCCACCAGATCCAGCCGCCGACGATCACGAGCTTCAAGGCGCTGATGGACGAGCGGTGCGGGAGCTGCCACCAGGACCGTCTCGCCCACTACAACGAGACCTACCACGGGAAGGCCATGGCCCTCGGCCGGCCGAACGTCGCCCCGGAGGTCGCGGCCTGCTACAACTGCCACGGCAGCCACAACATCTTTCCGGTGAGCGACCCCCGCTCCACCCTCTCCAAGGGACACATCCTGCAGACGTGCCGCCAATGCCACCCCGGGGTGAGCATGAAGTTCACCGAGTACGACCCCCACGCGAACCCGCTCGACGGCGCCCACTATCCCGCCCTGCACCGGGTCTTCATGTTCATGACCCTGCTGCTCATCGGGGTGTTTCTCGCGTTCGGAATCCACACCATCTTCTGGCTGTTCCGGTCCATCTACCTGTACCTGCACGACTCCAAGAGCTTCCGGGAGGCCAAGGTCCGGGCGAGTACCGACGACGAGCAGTATACGCGGTTCACGCCGTTCCAACGCTTCCTGCATCTGCTGGTGGTTTCGAGCTTCCTGCTGCTGGTCATCACCGGCATGCCGCTCAAGTTCTATTACACGCCGTGGGCCAAGGTGATCTTCGGGATTCTGGGCGGCGCGGAAGTAGCCCGGTCGCTGCACCACTTCGGCGCGATCATCACGTTCACCTACTTCGGCCTCCACCTGATCGCCCTGATCGTGGCGACGTGGAAGCGGCGCCGGTTCCTGCGCGACCCGGCCTCCGGCCGGGTGCGTCTGCGCCGGCTGTGGGGCGTGCTTTTCGGGCCCGACTCGATGGTGCCCTCGCTGCAGGATTGGCGCGATTTCGTCGCCCACCAGAAGTGGTTTTTCGGCAAGGGACCGCGGCCGCAGTTCGACCGCTGGACCTATTGGGAACGCTTTGACTATTTCGCCGTGTTCTGGGGCGTGGCGGCCATCGGCCTGTCCGGGCTGATCATGTGGTT
The DNA here is from genome assembly GCA_046704465.1 of Opitutaceae bacterium. Lineage (GTDB taxonomy): Bacteria > Verrucomicrobiota > Verrucomicrobiia > Opitutales > Opitutaceae > Fen-1467. The sequence continues at coordinate 8,889 of JBJKRV010000227.1, forward strand.
CCCGAAGTTCTTCACGCTCTTCCTGCCCGGCTGGGTCATCAATATCGCGCTGGTCGTGCATTCCGACGAGGCGCTGCTCGCCGCCGGATTCATCTTCGCCTTTCACTTCTTCAACACCCACTTCCGGATCGAGAAGTTCCCGATGGACACGGTGATCTTCTCGGGCCGCATCTCCAAGACGGAGATGCTGCACGAGCGCAAGCGGTGGTACGACCGGCTGGTGGCCGAGGGGCGCCTGAAGGATCACCGGGTGAAGGACGACTGGGACCGCAGCAAGCTGATCGCCAAGACCCTGGGGTTCCTGTTCTTTGGCACCGGCCTGATCCTGCTCGCCCTCATCGTCTATGCGATGGTGCTGCGCCTGATCCACTGAGCCCCGGCCGGCGCGCGCGCCCGCCGGGGCCTACGCGGCCTGGGGATGACCGTCCTGGCCGATGTCGAGATCCGCGGCGGCGGCGTTATCGCGCACCTGTTCGGGCGATTTGCAGCCGGGGATCGCCGCGGTCACTGCCGGATGCCGCAGGCACCAGGCGAGGGCCCAGCGCGCCATGGGCACGCCGGCCGGCACCTCCGTGGCCGCGATCCGCTGCACCTCCGCGAGTTTCGCGTCGCGGTCCTTCTTCATCCAGGCTTCGCGCACGTCGCTGGCGGGAAACGTCGCCCCCGGCCGGTATTTGCCGGAGAGAAACCCGCTGGCGAGCGGCACGCGGGCGAGCACGCCGAGGTGCTGTTTGCGGCAGGAGGGAAACACCGTCTCCTCGGCTTCGCGCTGCAGCCGGTTGTAGATCACCTGGATGGCGCCGGCGCCGACGAGCGTCGCGCGGTCGGTCTGGTAGACATTGGTATTGGGGCTGATCGAGATGCCGAGGTGGCGCACCCGGCCGCGGGCCTGTTCCTTCAGCAGCGTCTCCCACAGGTCCTCGGTGCGGAACTGGGCGTCGCCCGCCGAGTGGCACTGCAGCAGGTCGACGTGATCGGTGCGCAGGGCCTGCAGCGAGGCGTCGAGCTGCCGCACCACGTCCGCGGGGTCGAAGTGGTTCGAGCGTTTGAACGGCTCGTGGAAGTGGTGGCCGAACTTGGTGGCGATGATCCAGCGGTCGCGCCGGCCGGCCAGCGCGCCGCCGATCAGGGTCTCGGACAGGTGGTCGCCGTAGCACTCGGCGGTGTCGAGAAAGTTGATGCCCGCGTCCTGCGCGGTGCCGAGGATGGCGTCAACCTCCGCCGGGGTGAACGCGTGCCCCCACTCGCCGCCGAACTGCCAGGTGCCCACGCCCACGACGGAAAGCTTCAGGCCGGTGCGGCCGAGGAGGCGGTAGTGCATGAGGCACGCTGCGCCCCGGTCGACGTTTCGTCAAACCGCCCCGTCCGGCCTCGACGCGGCGGGCGCCGCACGCCATAGTCGGCGCATGGGCAAATTTCTCCAGGCCTTCATCCCGCTGTTCGTGGCCATCGACCCGGTGGGCCTGGCCGCGGTCTTTCTCGGGCTCGGCCATGGAGTGGCGCCGGCCATCCGACACCGGATCGCCTGGCAGGCGACGGTGACCGGGGGGGCGATCGCGCTCGGGTTCCTGTTTCTGGGGCAGAATGTGTTCACGGCGGTGGGGGTGTCGGTGAAGGATTTCCAGGTCGCGGGCGGGCTCATACTCTTCATCCTCGCGGCTCGCGACCTGACGCAATCCGACGCGGCGCCGGCCAAGCTGCCGGAGGATTTTGGCATCGTGCCGCTGGGGATGCCGCTGATCGCCGGCCCCGCGCTGATCACCACCCTGCTGCTCCTGGTCCAGACGCAGGGCATGGCGGTGACGCTGGTCGCGCTCGTGGCGAACCTCATGCTGATCGTGCTCGCGTTCGTGGGCAGCGACTGGCTGGCGAAGGTGATCGGACAGACCGGCCTGCGCGCGATCTCCAAGATCATCTCGATGCTGCTCGCGGCAATCGCGGTGGCGATGATCCGCCGCGGCTGGTCGGGCTGAGCTTCACCCGGCGAACGTCGTCGCCAGGTCGACGTAGATCTTCGCGCAGTCGACGAGGGTCCGCAGGTGCGCCCGCTCGTCGACCGCGTGGAATTCCCGCCCCCCGGGTCCGTAGCCGAGCACCGGCACGCCCAGGTGGTGCGCGAAGAAATGCATGTCGTTGAATCCGGAGGAGACATAGGGGACGGGGCGGCCGCGGCGCACCCGGCGCACGCTGGCGGCCAGCGCGGCGAAGAACGCATGCGTCGGCGACCGGAAGCACGGCCGGCTCTCCGAGACCTTCTCGACCGTGATCCGGCAGCGGGGAATGCGTCGGGCCGCGGCGGCGAGAAAGGCGCGCAGCTCGCGTTCGGCGCCGGCAACGGTTTCGTTGGCGAGAACGCGCCGGTCGATGCTGAAGCTGGCTCCGGCCGGCACCGTGTTGATTTTTCCTCCCGGAGCGGCCGCAAACACCCCTCCGACATTGATCGTCGGATGCATGACGGTGCCCGAGGGAGTCCGAAACGTCCGGCGGGCCAGCAGCGCCTGATAGGATTGGAGCGCGAGCACGAGGGACGACATCTTCTCCAGGGCGTTGATCCCGTGCTCCGGGGTCGATCCGTGGGCGGCGCGGCCGTGGACCGCAACCTCCAGCCACACCACGCCATTGTGGCCGCAGCCAATGGTGCGGCCTTCGCCACCCTCCATGACCACCACGTAATCGGCCCGCAACGGCGCGCGGCGCACCAGCCATTCCGCCCCGAGGCGGCTGTCGGTCTCCTCGTCGGCGGTGAAGGACACCTCGAGGTTGCAGCGGGGACGGACGCCGGCGGCGCGCAGCGCCCGGAGCGCCAGCAGGAGACTGGCAATGGATCCCTTCATGTCGGCGGTGCCGCGACCGTAGACCCAGCCGTGCTCAAGTACGGGATTGAACGGGCTGCCGTGGCGCCAGCCCAGGCCCGCCGGTACGACGTCGTAGTGGGCGTTGAAATGGAGGGTCTTCGCCGCGCCGGCATCGAGGAAACCGAGCACGTTGTAACGCGGGTACCGCCGCGATCCACCCGAGGGCACGGTGAGACGCCGGGCCGCGAGACCGGCCGCGGCGAGTTCGTCCCTCAGCAAGGCGGTGATCGCTCCATAGTGATCGCCGGGAGGGTTGACCGTGGCGATGCGCACGAGCTTCTGCAGCAGGGCGACGAGGTCGGTCGGGTGGGTGTCGAGGTAGCGGGCGGGCGTCATGGAGGGTAGGGAAACGCCGCGGCTCGCGGCGGACAAGCCCGGCGCGCGAGCGGCCGCGCGCCGGCGATCTTCAGGGGTGCCGGATGAAGTTGAGCCACAGGAGCCGGAGGATGGTGAGGGCCGCGATGGCCAGGAAGGCCGGCCGGACAAACCGCGCGCCCCGGTGCACGACCAGACCCGCGCCGAGGCGGGCGCCGGCCACCTGGCCCACCGCCATGGCCAGACCGGCGGCGAGATAGATCTGGCCGGCCGCGGCGAAGAGAGCCAGTGAGGCCAGGTTGCTGGTGGCATTCATCACTTTCGTGTGGCCGGTGGCGCGGGCCAGGTTTTGGCCGCGCAGCACCACAAAGGCGATCGCCCAGAACGACCCGGTGCCCGGGCCGAAAAATCCGTCGTAGAAACCCAGTCCCAATCCGAAGAGGCCGTAGAAAACCGCGGGCGGCAGCCGCGCCGCCCGGTCCACCAGGCCGATTCGCGGCTGAAAGATCAGGTAGCCGATCACGATCGCGAGGAGAACCGGAATCACCCGGCCCAGCGCGGCGGGATTGACGGCCTGCACGGAGGCGGCTCCGGCCAGCGCTCCGGCGAGGGTGAGCAGGATGCCCAGACGACAATCGCGCAGATCCGCCAATCCGCGGCGCACGTAGTGCCAGGAGGCGGAGACGCTCCCGAACGAGGCCTGAAACTTGTTGGTGCCGAGTGCCAGCTGCGGCGGCAGCCCGAAGTTGAGCAGCACCGGCACTGAAATGATGCCCCCTCCCCCGGCGATGGCGTCGACCAGTCCAGCGCTGAAGCCGGTGCCAAACAACAGCGGGAGAGCCCACGGCGGGAGGTGCGCCACGAACGTCACGGTGCTGGCGAGCATTCAGCCCCTTCCGATCAAGACAAACCGTATCGGGCGCGCCGGCCGCAAAAATCTCGCAGGGTCGGGATGAACCTTTGACTTGCCCTCGGCGGCGAGCAGTCTCGGAGACCACGCATGGTCCCTCTGGCCGACCTTCGCATAGACTACGGCTTGGCGGTCCTCGGTGAGGAGGATCGGGCCTGCGGATCCCGTCTGGAGCCTGCCCGATGGCCGTGCAAACAGGCGGTGGCCGGATTGACCGATCCCGCCGGAAAGGTCCCGGCCGCGGCCATCGCCGCGAATTCCGCCCGACGATGAAGGCGAAGCGGCAGTCGGCGCGCGTCGTGCCCCGGGTCCGCAAACCGGCGCCGGGCGCTGCCGCCCGGCAGTGGAAACAGGTGGCTTCGACTCTCCGAAGCCTGGGGGATGGCGCCATCATCACGGCGCGTCGCTGGGCCCGCGGCGGAGTCAAGATCCTCTTCGCCAACGAGGCGTTTTGCGCCATGACCGGCTATGGCGACGGCGAACTCGAGGGCGAGAACACGCGCCGGCTGAGCGGGCCGGGCACCGACCCGACGCGCCTGCGGCGCTGGCTCGGGGCGGCGCGCCACGGCCGGGTGCATCGCGGGGAAGGCTATCTTCGACGGAAGGACGGCTCGCTGCTCTACGCCTCCTGGTGTTTCAGCGTCCTGGACGGGGGCGCCGGGAATGGCAGCCGGCTGATTGCCGTGTACCGGGATATGACGGAGATGAGGCGGCTGCAGGACGCCGTCGTGCATTCGCAACGGCTTGAGGCGGTCGGCCAGCTTGCCGGCGGCGTCGCGCATGATTTCAACAACCTGCTGTCGGTGATCAACGGGTATTGCGAGATTCTCGGCGGCCGGCTGGCCGGCGAGACGATGGCCCGGCGCGATCTGGAGGAAATCCACAAGGCGGGGCGGAAGGCGGCGGGTCTCACCCGGCAGTTGCTCGCCTTCAGCCGGCGGCAGGAGATGGACCTGAGGGTCCTTAACCTCAACCAGATCGTCCGGGACCTGGGCGAGTTTCTCCGCCGGCTCGTCGGGCCGTCGAACACCCTGGAGTTGGATCTGGCGCCGGATCCGGGCAACATCAGGGCCGACCCCGCGCTGATCCAACAGGTGGTGCTCAACCTGGTGATCAATGCCCGCGATTCCTTGCCGGCGGCCGGGGGGACGGTGACGATCCGCACCGGCGACGCGTCGGTGCTGCCGGAGACCGGCGGCCAGAACGCCGACGAGGGGCCGCCCGGCCGGTACGTCGTGCTGGCCGTGGAGGACACCGGGGCGGGCATGGATGCCGAAACGCAGCGGCGCCTGTTCGAGCCGTTCTTCACCACCAAAGAGCCGGGCAAGGGCACCGGCCTGGGCCTTTCCACCGCCTATGGCGTGGTGAAGCAGAGCGGCGGGTACATCACGGTGCGAAGCGAGCCCGGCGCCGGCGCGACCTTTGCCGTGCACCTGCCCGAGGTCCGGGCACCGGCCGATCCGCGCGAGATCTCGCTTCTGCCGCTGCCGGACACCCGCGGCCGGGAGACGATCCTGGTGCTGGAGGAGGACGATCTCGTCGGCAAGATGGTGGCCGGCATCTTCACCTCCGAAGGCTATGAAGTGCTCGCGGCCAACCGGGCGTCGGAGGCGCTCGCGATGGCCCGCCGGCACGGGGGGCCGATCGACCTCGTGATCGTCGATCACACCGATCCCCGCGGCCGGGGGATGGCGTTCGCGCGGGAACTGCACACGCTCAAGCCCGGCTTCCGCCTGCTTTGCCCGTCCAACCTGGAGGCGGCGCGGCCCGTAACGTGGTTGCCCGCCGCCCAGCAGGCTCATCTCGTGAAGCCCTTCGCGCTGCACCAACTGTTGCGTCGGGCCCGGGATTTGCTCGATACGAAGATGGCCCACTGAATCCGGCTCCTATGAAACTCTACCTCGCCAGACACGGACATGCGCTCGCGGACAAGGATGATGCCCGACGGCCGCTCAGCCCGCAGGGGGTCGAGGCAACCCGGGCCATGGCGGCGTTCTTTCGCGGCAACGGAGCGGTGGCGGGTGTGCACGCGGTGTGGCACAGCCCGCTGGTGCGGACGCGCGAAACGGCGCAGTTGCTGGTGCAGGAGCTGCAACTGGATGTCCTGCTGGTCGAGACGACCGGCCTGATGCCCGAGGACGATCCGGCAGTGATCGCGGATCGACTGGAGCGCGTGGACCAGCCGGTGATGATCGTGGGGCACGAGCCCCAGTTGAGCGCGCTCGCCACCCTGCTCGTGCGCGGCAAGGTGAAACCGGTCGGCTTCGAGTTCAAAAAGGGCTCCGTGATGGCGCTCGAGTCGACGGGTGGCCGGCACAAGAAGTCCGGCCGGGTTCGCTGGCGCGTATACTGGCATGTTCCTCCGTCGCTGGTTGTGCCCGTCCCGGCCGCCGGCACCTGAAGGCGATGGGTCCCGTCATGTCGTTTCACCTCCTGCCCACCCGCACCGGCGGTGCGCCCGAGAACATGGCGGTGGATTTCCTGCTGCTCCAGCGTTATCCGCTGCCGCATGACATCCGTTTTCGGCATTACGAGTGGCGCGGACCGGCTTTCACCTTCGGGTTTGGCCAGAAGATCGCCTGGGTGAAAAACCAGTTGCCGGCGGATCAAACCTACGAGCTTTGTCGCCGGCCCACGGGGGGCGGCATCGTGGACCACCGTCAGGACTGGACCTACGCGCTGGTGATTCCCCGGGAACACCCGTGGTGGGAAGCCCGCGCGACCCTCTCCTACCGTGCCGTGCACGAATGCCTGGCGGGCGCGTTGCGGAACCTCGGGCAACCGGCCACGCTCCAACCGGCGACGGCGGCCGCGCCCGTTGCGGTGCCCCCGGCCGCAGGGGTGTGCTTCCAGCGGGCGGAGCCCTTTGACGTGGTCCACGAAGGCTCCGGCGAGAAGATTGCGGGGGCCGCCCAGAAACGGAACCAGCACGGCCTGCTGCTGCAGGGTTCGGTCTGGAAGCCGGCCGTGGGAACGCTCGACTGGGATCGATTCGGCGGACATTTCGTGGCGGCGCTGGCCGAGGCGATGGGCGCGCCGCTGAACCCCCAACCGTGGCCGGACTTCAACGAGGATGAAGCCGCCGGCCTGGTGGAACAGTATGCTTCCGTCGAGTGGCTCGAGTATCGCTAGACCAGGTGCAAACCCGGCCCGGTCTGACGGGAAGATTCGGCAGCGGGTTGACTTTGGCGGGGCAGGGCGCCGCAGTGAGACCGCGCATGTCCTCCCGCGGCGCGACCCGGCTTTCCCGGTCTCTTGAGAGATCGGTGGTCGGGGTTTTCGTCCCCCGGGCGGACAGCTGTCCGCTCCCCGGGCCTGTCGGATTGCCGGATCGTTCTTTTTTCGCCACCTCGATGAATGCCAGTCCGTTTCCCGGCGTCCTCGCCCGCCTCCCGGGCGGCTTTGCGTCCGGCCCCCGCCTTCCTTCATTCTGCGATTCGCGGAAATGGCCGCGGGCGTTTACGCGCTGGGAATTGCCGCAACCGCGTGTCAGGCTCGCGCGACCCATTTAACCTTCCCCCGTCCCATGGCCACATCTGCCTACTCGTTCGCCCAGGAGTCCTATGCTGCGCTCGGTGTCGACACCGAGGCGGTCATGTCCGCGCTCGCGCACACGCCCATATCGCTGCATTGCTGGCAGGGGGATGACGTCGGCGGCTTCGAGAAACCGAACGCGGTGCTGTCGGGCGGGGGCATCCAGGCCACCGGCAACTACCCGGGCAAGGCCCGGACGATTGCGGAACTCCGGGCCGACATCGAGAAGGCGCTGTCGCTGATCCCCGGCAAACACCGGCTCAACCTCCACGCCTGTTACGCCGACCTCCAGGGCCGCAAGGTCGAGCGCAACGCCTATGGAGTGGAGCATTTCCAGAGCTGGATCGACTGGGCCAGGGCCCAGGGTCTGGGCATGGACTTCAACCCGACCTGCTTTGCCCATCCGCTGGCCGACGGCGGCTTCACGCTGTCGCATCCGGACGCGGCGGTGAGGAAATTCTGGATCGAGCATTGCATCGCGTCGCGCCGGATCGGGGCTGCGATTGGGAAGCAGTTGGGGACGACCTGCGTGACCAATGTCTGGATTCCCGACGGCTACAAAGACACGCCGGCGGATCGGAAGCGCCCGCGCGAGCGGTTGGAACAGGCGCTGGACGAGGTGTTCGCCGAGAGGCTCGACCGGAAACACAACCTCGATGCGGTCGAGAGCAAACTGTTTGGAATCGGCGCCGAGTCGTACACCGTCGGCTCGCACGAGTTCTATCTCGGCTACGCCGTGAAACACCAGATCCTGTACTGCCTCGACGCCGGACATTACCATCCGACCGAGTCGCTGGCGGACAAGATCTCATCCGTGCTGCAGTTCGTGCCGGAGATCCTGCTGCATGTGAGCCGTGGTGTCCGCTGGGACAGCGACCACGTGGTCCTGTTTGACGATCCGACCCGCGCGATCATGGAAGAGGTGGTGCGCGGCGGTTTCCTCGCGCGCACGCACATCGGGCTCGATTATTTCGATGCGAGCATCAACCGGGTCGCGGCATGGACGATCGGCACGCGCAATGCCCTGAAGTGCCTGCTGGTTGCCATGCTGGAGCCGACGAGGCTTCTCCGGGAGTCCGAGGCGGCCGGCGACCACACCGCGCGCTTGGCCCTGATGGAGGAGGCAAAGACGCTCCCCTACCCGGCCGTGTGGGACGAATACTGCCGGCGGCAGGGCGTCCCCGTGGGTGCCGCGTGGCTCGAGGAGGTCCGCGCCCATGAGCGCGCCGTGTTGAGCAAACGCTGAGACGCGGCGCACGAATCATCCCGATGCCGAAGGCACGCGCTTGTGACCGGATGCCAATGACAGACGTCTCGGCTGGAAATCCAAGATGCGCGCCGGCGGATGAGCGACGGGCCCGGGCTCCTTTCCATTTGTCCCGCAACGCAACTTAGCCCCCTACTCCATGAGTCAAAATCCCCCTCCGTCCGACCCCTCAATGTCCTCCAATCCCGGCGCTCCCGGAATGACGGCCGCCGTGGAATCCGAGGCGGTCACTCGCGAGCATTGGAAATGGTCCACGCTGGCCGGCATGGCGTCGTACCTCGACGCCGGTTCGATCGTCGCGCTCAGTGCCGGGCTCGTCCTATTCGAACAACGCTTCGGCCTGAGCAAGGGGGCGATCGGCGTCCTGACAGCCATCGGCCCCAACGCCCTCGGCTGCGCGCTGGGCGCCCTGATTGGCGGGTGGTTGGGTGACAAACTGGGCCGGAAGCGCATCTACCAGTACGACCTGATGGTCTATGCCGCCGGCATCCTGATGATTGCCCTCGCGGCGCATCTCTGGATGCTCTTCACCGGCACGTTCATCGTCGGCCTGGCGGTGGGGGCGGATGTGCCGACTTCGCTGGCGCTCGTGGGCGAGTTCGCGCCGTCAAAGGCGCGGGGCAAGTTGCTGGGATACACGCAGGTCGCGTGGTGCATGGGCCCGGTGATCGTGCTCTGGCTCGCCATGTTCCTGGCGCCGTGGAAGTTGCTGGGCATCCGGATTGTCTTCCTGCACCTGTTCGTGGTCGCCATCGTCACCTGGGCGCTGCGCCAGGGCCTGGCCGAATCGGCCCGGTGGAAGGAAGCCTCGAAGGACCGGAAGTCGGCCCGACACCAGCTTCAGGCGCTGCTCACCGGCTCGAACCTGAAGGCGCTGGTCTGGACGGCGACCATCTATCTCTTCTGGAATCTGGCCGCCGGCACCTACGGCATCTTCTTTCCCTATTTCATCAACACCCTCCACGCCGGCGGTCAGGCCGTGAGCGTCGGCCTTTCGAGCGCGAACTTCCTGCTGACGTTGGTCTTCACCGTGGCGGTGTTCATGCGGTTCTCCGATCGCAGCCATGCGGCGCGCAAGGCCATCTGGGGCGTCGGCGCCATCATGGAGGTCACGGCGTTCATCCTGTTTCTCATCTTCCCGTTCAGCATTCCCGTGATTCTGGGAAACATCCTGCTGTGGGGCTCGAGCGCCGCCCTGTCGGGCGAGGCCTTCTACAAGGTCTTCAGCCAGGAGCTGTTCCCGACCATGCTGCGCGGCACCGCCCAGGGGATCACCTTTGGCATCGCCCGGACGATTCTCGGCATCTGGAGCTTCTATGTTCCGCTGCTGGCCGATGCCGGCATCAAGCCCGTGGCGACGCTGCTCGCCCTCTTCCTCCTCATCAGCGGCGTGGTCGGATATTTCTTCATGCCCGACACCTCCGGCAAGAGCCTGGAGCAGATCGAAGCCGAACGCGCCTAGCGGCCCCGCCGCAGCGTGATGACGCACTCGAGGTGGCGCGTCTGCGGGAACAGGTCGAACGGTTGCACCGCGGTCAGCGTGTAGCCGGCCGCCTGGAAATCGCGCAGGTCGCGCATCTGCGTGGCCGGATCGCAGGAGACATAGACCACCCTCCGGGGTCCGAAGTCCAGAAGTTGGGAGAGGAATTCGACGTCGCAACCCTTGCGCGGCGGATCGATGATCACCGCGGTCTCGTCCGGGGGAAAGTCGAGTCCCGCGAAGATCGAGCCGGCGTCACCAACCGAAAACGCCGCGTTGGTCCGGCCGTTGGCGGCGGCGTTTTCCCGGGCGAACGCGACCGAGGTCTCACTGACCTCGACGCCCGCCACCCGTTCAAACCGGGGCGCCGCCGCGAGGGCGAAAAGACCGCTGCCGCAATAGGCGTCGACGAGAAAACGCAGGTTTTCCGCCGACGCCTGGCCGCTCACGTAGTCGGCGAAGGCCGGCAGGATGAACGGGTTGTTCTGAAAGAAATCGCGCGCGAGAAAGCGCAGGCGGAGATCGCCCACGGTCTCGGTAATCACCGCGTCATAGTCGTTCGTGACGACCCCGGACGCCTCGCGCAAAAGCAGGGTGGCCCCGCGGGTGTAGCGGCCTGCGGCTAGCCCGGCGCGCACATCGTCTCGCACGGCGGCCAGACGCCGGTTGATCGCGTCGGTGGCGATCTCGCAGCGGGGCACGTCGACGAGCTCGTGCCGCGAGCCCTGTCGCAGGAATCCGATCGGCCAGGCGGCGTCGGCATCGGATGGATTCCGGCCGCGTCCGGGCGCGGCGAAGTGCGGCGTGAGCTTCGAGCGGTAGCCGAATTCACGGGGCGACGGGACCACCGGCGCGACCGGAAAGTCGATGCCGGCCAGATGTTGCAGCAGTTCGCCCACCTGCCGCTGCTTCCAGCGAAGCTGCTCGGCGTAGGCCAGGTTCTGGTACTGGCATCCGCCGCAGCGTCCGAACAGCGGACAGC
>JBJKRV010000228.1:0-2960 GCA_046704465.1 Opitutaceae bacterium
CGGCGTCTCCGCCCAGAGCGCGGCGGACGACCGGTCGAGTTCGAACCGGGGCCACGCGCCTTCCGCCGGCATCGCCCGGCCGAAACGGTTCAGGTGGAGCACGACGGCGGCCCGGGAATAGCCGGTGATCGCGGCGGGCGCGGTCTCCACCTGCACCGAAAAAGCGCCACCGGCCCCGCCGCCGCCGCTGGAAACCCCCAGCCAGGTGAGGATGTCCTGCGATTCCCGCCAGGACCGGGCGAAGGGGCTGAAGCCACCGGCCGGCGCGGTCTTTCCCTCGTGGCCGCGATAGGGTGCGAGCAGCCGGTCGAGGGCCTTCGAATGGTGGCGGGCGAGCAGATAGCGGAACTGCGACTGGAGACCCTGGTACTTCTTGAAATCCACCACCTGGGTCTTGGGGGTGAGCACGCCGTCGACCAGCAGGCCGTCGGCCTTGAGCATTTGTTCCAGGCGGGCGAACTGGCTGCGCTCGGACACCCGGAATGCGCCCCACGGTCCCCAGGTGGTCAGCAGGCAGAGAGCCGCGAGCGAGGCGGGCAGCCAGCGGATGGAGCGGTTGGCCTGCCACCAGTAGTAGGCCGACGTCCACGCCAGCCACCCGGCGAGCACGAAGCCGAAATAGCGCAGCTCGGTGATGCCGTAGGCATGCACCCGGACGCGGAGCGCCAGGTAGAGCAGGACGGTGAGCGGAAACAGGGCCCGGAAGAACCAGCGCCAGTACCACGCGGCCCAGCGATCCTCGGGGCGGTCGCGCACCGGGTGCAGGAACAGCGCCGCGAGGATGCCGGCCACCGCCAGGCAGAGGATCGGCAGCGCCACCCACCCCTTCGGCCAGACGCCCAGCCAGAGGATCTTGCCCGCGTAGGGATACAGGATGGCGAGGTAGACGACCACCAGCGGGGCCAGCGCGAACTGGGCGAACATCCGGAGGCCGCGCGGATAGGCCGGCTCCGGGGCCGGAGCCGCGCGCACCCGCGGCAGCCCGTGGAGGACGAAGCAGGTGTTGAACAATCCGACCACCACGAGCCAGAGTTCGGCGTAACGCTCGCCCTTGATCTTGAGGTCGAAAAGCTGGCTGGCGCTCGCGACCGCGGCCACCAGCCCGATGTACAGCACCGCCGAATAGAGCGCGCCCAGCCAGAAGCGCAGGAACAGGCGCCAGTTGTAGTCCCAGAATTCGCCCTCGCGCTTCCGCCCGGCAAACGGGGCGAACGCCACCACGAAGTGCAGGCCGAGCACGATCACGGCCGTGCGGAGGTAGATCATCTCGGAGACGTTCCGCCAGTCGGCCGGCAGCGTCAGGTAGTACAGCACGGTCGCCGCCACGGCGGCCAGCTCCAGGACGCGGCGCCGGTCGGGCATGAACTCGCGCGCTTCCGCGAACAACTCGGCGGCCAGCGTCAGCGGCAGCCCCACGAGGGCGGTGAGCACCACGCTCGTCGCCACCCAGGCGTCGCCACCGGAGTCGGGGTGCAATTCCACCAGGGTGACGGCGCCCCCCACCCCGGCGGCGGCCATGAAGACCGTCCACGGGAAACGCCGCAGGACGCCGCCCAGGGCGTTGCCCACCGACACGAGAGACGGGAGGCCCAGCCGTTTCACGCGCCGAGCCAACTACGGAAAAAACCACTTGGCAAACCGGGAATAGTCCCGTAACTAGCGCCCCTTGCGATGGTGGGTTAGCGAAGTGGCCAAACGCGATTGACTGTAAATCAATTGGTCTCCGACCTTCGATGGTTCGAATCCATCACCCACCACCATGCTTCGCCCTCCGGGCTTCGCATGGCGCCGCCAGCCTGGGACCGGGCAAATCCAAAGCCGGCAAATTAATGTCCAGCGCGAAGCATGGTGCCCGGCGTAGCCGCAGGCGAAGCCGGGCTTGTCCCCGTGTACTACGTCTATCTCCTACAGAGCGAGAGCTCGCCCGAGCGGCGTTATGTGGGCTACACCAGCGATCTGAGGCGCCGCCTGTTGGCCCATAACTCCCGTGGTAGTCCGCACACCCGGAAGTTCCGGCCTTGGCGCCTCGCCGGTTACATGGCTTTTCCGGCGAAACAGCGCGCATTGGACTTCGAGAAGTACCTCAAGTCACATTCCGGGCAGGCCTTCGCCGCCAAGCGATTGTGGTGATCCAGCCTTCGCTCGAGGCGGGCGAGAGCGAAGGCTGCCGTCCGCAGGCCTGGCAAAGGATGGCGTTTTCCCCCGCGCGGCAGAAAAGCTGCAGCCGGCAGGCCACTCGCCTGCCCTCCTTTCATTATGCGCGCGGTTGGCGGATCGAGGCATTCCCGTCTAAGGTAACGCCGTTTCCTGCCGCGCCGGTGCCGCCGCCAGACGCCGGTCCCGTCGACCAGGCAGCCTCAAAACCGCCCTCATGCCCACTGCAACTGACAACGAGAGTCTTCTTCTCATCGGCGCCTCCCGCGGCCTGGGATATGCGCTCGCCGCCGAGTACCTGAAGCGCGGCTGGCGCGTGGTGGCCACCGTGCGGGGCGCCGCCCGCACCCGGCTACACGACCTCGCGGCGGATTCCAACGGCCGCCTCGAGATCGAATCCGTCGACATCAACTCTCCGGAGCAGGTGGCCGCGTTGCAGAGCCGCCTGTCGGCGCGACGATTCCAGGTGTTGTTCGTCAACGCCGGGGTCAAGAACGACGACCGGGAGACCGTCGCCGATGTTTCGACGGACGAATTCGTGCGCGTGATGGTGACCAACGCCTTGAGCCCGATGCGCGTGGTCGAATCCCTGCAGGCTCTGGTGGTTGAGACGGGCACGATCGCCGTGATGTCCTCGGGGCTGGGCAGCGTGGCCAACAACGAGACCGGGGGATACGAGATCTATCGGGCCAGCAAGGCGGCCCTGAACACCTTGATGCGCAGTTTCGCCGTCCGTCACGCCGGCGACGCCCGGACTTTGTTGCTGATGGCGCCGGGGTGGGTTCGCACGGATATGGGCGGCCCCA
>JBJKRV010000229.1:0-3671 GCA_046704465.1 Opitutaceae bacterium
GTGTTGACCAGCGCCCCGCCCGAGAGGTTGTCGCGTGTCACCTCGCCGTTCCTGTCGTGGACATCGACGTTGCCGGAGACATCCGTGATGGTGACACGGCCGCCGAACGCGTCGGAAACGATGACCCAAGTCTGGCGCGGCACGGTGAGCACGACCTTGCCGCCGGCCGGCGCGGGCCACGGCTGATCGGCGCCGAACTGGAGGGTGATGACGTTGCCCTTCTCGGCGGCGCTGTAGGTGACCTCGGAGTCAAGGCGCCGCAAGCCGTCGGAGGCGGGCGCGGAGGCGGTCTTGTTCTTGAGGTTGGAGACGACGGTAACGTCCGGCACGTCGGCGCCGGTCACGGTGACATCGCCCCACACCAGCTTCAACCGGACCGTGCCGGGCTTGGCCGGATCGCTGAACTTCAGGTGCAGGGGGGAGCCGGTGTGCAGCTCCGTTGCCGCGGCGCCGGCCGGTTCGTCGGCACCGCGGGCCAGACCGGCGGCCGCGATCAGGGCGAACAAGAGTGGGACCAGAGTCGGATGTGTCTTCATGATAGGGGATGTTGAGGGTGGACGGGAGAGGGAAAGTGAAGGTGAAGGTGGGAAGGCGGCGTGAATGTTCGCAGGTTCGCAGGTCTGTCCGCCCGCTTGTTACTTGTGACTTGTTACTTCTTCAGCCTCACAGCATGGCGATGGCGCGCCGGGCCGCGTCGCGCACCGACGGATCGTAGTTGGGCGAGCGGCTGACGTCCTCGAGGGTGCCGAACGCCGCGGCGTCGCGGGAAGCGGCCAGGAAATCGATCATCGTGACCTGGACCAGCGGCGACGGCTCGCGCGGCAGGGCGGCGGCCACGGCCGAGCGCACCTCCGGCAGGTTCGCGTGGGGATAGAGCGCCTCGAGGGCGGACAGGCGGACGTTGACGCTCGGGTCGTAGGCGAGCGTGTTGAGGAGGCCGCTGATGATCTGCTGGTCGGTTTGCTTCAGGTCGAGGGTCGCCAGTACCGCCTTGAGCCGTTCGTTGGCGGGCTGCCGCTGGAGCAGCGAGTAGCTGACGAGGCGGTCCATCGAATCGACGCGGTCCCGCAGTGCCGCCAGTTCGCGGGCCACGGCAGGCGGGGAGGCCGGCGCCGTCACGGCGCGCCGCAGGTAGCGGGAGCCGACGAAGATCCCGAGGCCGAGCATCACGCCGGCGGTGGCGATCTGGAACACGGGCCGCGGCGGCCGGAGGGCGGCAATCAAGCGGCTCCACCACGCCTCCCGGAGTGCGAACGGACTGCGCGACGAGTTTCCGCGGCGGTGGGTCTCCAGCATGGCGTAGAACTGCGTGCGGAGGCGCGGACTCGGGGCGACGGGCGGCAGCCGGTCGAGCTTGAGCGAAATCTCCTGAAGGGCGGCCCACTCGCGCTGGCAGACGGGGCAGGAGGCGAGGTGTTCACGCACCTGGGCCGCCTCCGCGGCGGGAAGCTGGCCGTCGAGGTAATCGAGAAAATCTTCCTGGATGCGCTGACAGTTCATGGGACTGAGGAGTGAGGATGAAAGTGGTGGGCGGCGGTTGGAGATTGGCGGCTGGAAATTCGTCCTTGGTCAGTTGTCCGTGGTCCGGTGGTCTCCTTGTCCTTAAACCGCCGGTTCCCGGCTAAGTTTCAGGTAAATGTCGCGCAGCTCCCGGAGCGCGCGGTGGACGCGCACCTTGACGTTGCCGACGGAGATGTTGAGCAGGCGGGCGATCTCGTCGTGCCGGAGGTGCTGGAAGCGGGCGAGGATGATGAGCTCGCGCTGCTCCGGCTCGAGGCGGTCGAGGGCGGTGTGGAGCCGGTTGGTGTCGTCGGCCGTCACCGCCCGGTCGGCGGCATCCGGCGCGTGGTCGGGCACGGCGTGCAATTCGCTTGGATCCGTGGCGGCCGGCGCGGCGTTGGCGCGGTGGTACTGATCGGCGGCGACCCGGCGGGCGAGGTGATAGATCCACGCGGAGAACCGGCCCTCGTCGCGATAGGTGTGGCGGTACTTCAGGATGCGGTAGAAGACCAGTTGCACCAGGTCCTCGCTGGTCGTGCGGTCGCCGGTCAGCCGGACGAAGAAGCCGTAGAGCGGCCCGTGGTGACGCTCGAACAGCACGCCCAGCTGGTCGAGGTCGCCGGCACGCACCGCGATCATTAGCTCGTGATCGGAAGGGGAGTCCACGGCTGGCGGGGCCGATTCAACCACGGGCGGAGGAGGATGAACATCCAATTCGGGTTGGGCGACGGCGATCACGGCAGGACGAGGGCATGGCTGGCAGGGAGGACAACCGGACGGCCGGCTGAAGGTTACAGGGCATCTTTGGGGTTTATTCCGGGGGCGGAATCCCTAGGGTGGCGCCAATGAACCGCCGCACCTTCCTGTTTCGTGCCACCGGGCTGGCCGCCGCCAGCCTGGCCCCGCGCTCGTGGCTGGCCGCGCAGGCGCCGGCCCCTTCCAAAATGACCCAGGACAACCCGCCCGTGACCGAATTCAAACCGCTGCGCCGCAACGTCGGCATCTTCACCGGGCGCGGCGGCACGATCGGCTGGCTGGCCTCGCCCGCGGGATTGGTGGTGATCGACACGCAGTTTCCGGACACGGCGGGCCTCTGCCTGGCCGGGCTGCCCGGCCGCGAGCACCGCACCCTCGATGCGGTCCTCAACACCCACCATCACTTCGACCACACCAGCGGCAACCCGGTGTTCAAGCCGGTCTCGCGCACGATCGTGGCCCAGGCCAGGGTGCCGGGGCTGCAGTTTGCCGCCGCGGAGAAGGCCGGCCGTCTGCCGGAGCAGGTGTTTGCCGACACGACGTTCACCGACGTGTGGCGTCACGAATGCGGCGACGAGGCGGTGCTGGCCCAGTACTACGGACCGGCGCACACCGGGGGCGATGCGGTCATGCTTTTCGAGAAGGCCAACGTCGTGCACATGGGTGACCTGGTGTTCAACCGCCTGTATCCGTTCATCGACCGGCCGGGTGGCGCCAGCGCCCGCAATTGGGTGAAGAAGCTGGAACAGGCGCACGCGGCGTTTCCGGCCGACGCGATCTACATCTACGGCCACGGCAATCCCAAGTTCGGCGTCACCGGGACGCGCGACGATCTCCTGATCATGCGTGACTTTATGGCCGCCCTGATCGGCCACGTGGAGCAGGGCATCGCCGCCGGCAAGTCCCGGGACGAGATCATCGCCCTCGACAACCTGCCGGGTTTCCCGGACTTCCACACTCCGCCGCCCACCCGCCTGCCCTCGCTTCTCGGCACCGTGTACGATGAACTGACGGCGAAGGCCTGACTCCCCGCCGCGGGCGGAACCCGCTGAATGGGCGCAGAGCCTGCTCCGACTTCGTTCTTGCCGGGGCGCCGCGATGAAATTCCCGCCGTCCTTCGCTGGACGGACGCGGATTTCGCGGATGGCCTGCCGCCGACTGGAGCGGGTCGCAGCCGCTCCACCTGGTACGACAGCCAAGACCGGCCCCTTCGCGAGTCGGCATGGCAGCGCTAGAGCGGATTAAAATGATTCGTAGCCGCTGTAGACCCGGCCGTCGGCCGGCCTGCCCGCTCACCCGCCGTCGTCCCGCGGACGCGGAACTATGGCGGGCAACCGTGTTTTTGCGAGGGCGCCGAAGCCTCGCCGGTTGCTCGGATAAACGTCGCAAGCAGCCCGGCGAAGGCGGCCGAGCGG
>JBJKRV010000230.1:0-6216 GCA_046704465.1 Opitutaceae bacterium
CCGCCGAACCGGATGGCGGGGCCGGCGCGCACGATGCGGTCGAAATCGGGAAGTTCGCTACGTGCGGGACGGCCGCGGATGACGAATTCGACGAGATCGGTCCGTCGCCGCGCCGATCCCCGCTCCCCGTGTCACGCGCCTTCCCATCCTGCCTTCTGCTCGGCCTCGCCCTGGGGGTCGGCGGCTGCGCCCATTACCGCCTGGGCACCGGCGCCCGCCTCGGGTTCACCACGCTCTACGTGGCCCCCGTGGTCAACCACGCGATGGTGCCCCAGGCCCAGGCCATCGTCGCCACGAGCATCCGCGAGGCTCTGCTGCGGGATGGACGCGTGACCCTCGTCGACTCCCCTGCGGCGGCCGACGCCACGCTGCAGGTCACCCTCACCGGTTATCGGCGCGAAATGGTCGCGGCCAATCCCGCCGACACCGGACTGGCGCGGAAGTTCGCGCTTCA
This sequence comes from Opitutaceae bacterium, assembly GCA_046704465.1. Taxonomy (GTDB): domain Bacteria; phylum Verrucomicrobiota; class Verrucomicrobiia; order Opitutales; family Opitutaceae; genus Fen-1467. Next base: position 455 of record JBJKRV010000230.1, read on the forward strand.
CCTCCAGGCCACCTGTTCGCTGATCGACAACCGGACCCGGCGGCCGTTTTTCACCGGCCGCGAATTGACCGCGACCCGCGACATGTTCACGGACAGCGGGCAGCTTCAGGCCGAGTACCAGACCCTGCCGCTGCTGGCCGACTCCCTGGCCAACGAAGTCGCCCACACCATCCTCGACGTCTGGTAGGCGGCGCCGCGCCGGCGGAATTCGTTGTTGAACATTGGCCGATTGTCGCAGGCTATCGGTCTGCCGTCCTTCCGTCATGCATCCGCCCTTGCTGGTCCCTTCCATCCTCGCCGGCGACCACGCGCGTCTCGCCGACAGCGCGGCGCTGGTGGAGCGTCTCGGACTGCCGTGGATCCACCTCGACATCATGGACGGCCACTTCGTGCCGAACCTGACCTTCGGTCCCGGCACCGCCGCGGCGCTGCGCCGCGTCTCCCGCCTCTTCTTCGACGTGCACCTGATGCTGGACGAGCCGCATCGCTACGTCGAACCGTTTGCCCGCGCCGGCGCCGGGCTCATCAGCATTCACATCGAGCCGGCCTACGACCACGCCGGCACGCTGGCGCGGATCCGGGCGCTGGGCTGCCAGTGCGGCATTGTGCTCAATCCCGACACGCCGGCCGACGCCGTCGCCCCCCTGCTCGATCGGGTCGACCTGGTGCTGGCGATGACGGTGCAGCCCGGATTCGGGGGCCAGGCGTTCCGCCGGGATGTCCTGCCCAAGATCGAACGCCTCGCCGCCTGGCGCCGGGAGCGGAATCTCGCCTTTCGTCTCGAGGTTGACGGCGGCATCGACACGGACACCGCGGCCGATTGCCGCGCGGCCGGGACCGACACCTTTGTCGCCGGCACCTCGTTCTTCGGCGCCGCCGATCCCGCCGCGTTTGCCGCCGCGTTCGCCCGCCTCTGACGCGGCGCTCAGTGCGTCAGCATCTGCGCGATATACTCCGCGCGGCGATACTGCGCCCGGAAGTGGTCGCCCAGCTTCTTGGCCATCTCCAGCGTGTCGACCCGGTGCCGGGAGGTGAGCGCGGCGCGGATCTCCCCGCTGGCCTTGTCGTAGTCGACCGCCGACATGTTCTGCAGCACCGCCATCGCCGCCGGCGGGCGTCCGGCCTTGATGATCGCCTTCCAGGCCCGGACCAGTTCGGGATGCGTGTCCTGGCACATGACGCGGACGATGAACGCCAGTTCGGAGAACAACGGGCCGGTCCAGCGCTCGCGGTAGATCAGCGGATGCCGGGTGTCATAGGGGGACACGTCCGGATCGCTGCGGTATTGGGCCCAATCCTTGTGGGTATAGAAATCCCGCCGCACCGGCAGCCGCCGCAGGGCGAAGCGCACCGGACCGCCGGGCGTGCCCGGCTTGAAATCCCACAGTTTCTGCGCGTCCATCGACAGGACCCAGTCGATGAAGGTCCGGGCCAGCGCGGGATGCGGCGCCCCGCGGAGCATGCCGATCGGGTCGACCGAATAGGAGGTGCCCCCGGCCGGGACGGCGTAGGCGAGCCGGTCGCCGCCGCCGCGCCGGCGCACCGCCTCCGCCTGCTCGCGGCCGTAGAAATCGATGCAGAGCCCGGCGGCGCAGTTGCCTTCCGCGACGTCGATCGGCACCTTCTGGGAGTCGTCCGTGAAGTAGCGGGCGTTGGCGCCGATGAGCTGCAACATCTGCAGGCCCTTGATCCAGCCCTCATGCACCGCCTGTTTGTCCACGGCGCTCTGGTCGACGGCGGAAATGCGGTTCGCCGCGACCATCAGCTCCAGCCAGCGCTTCTGCATTTGCTGCTGGACGATGTTCTCGAAGGCGGCCGCGACCGAGCCGCTCTTCGTCGGGTCGGCCAGCGCCACCTCGCCCAGCAGCCGCGGATCCTCCAGGTCCGCCCACGAGTCCGGCGGTTTCTTGATGCCCAGGTGCCGGTACGACTCCTTGCTGTACAGGATCCCGTAGCAGCTCAGGACCGTGCCGACCCACAGGCCGTGCGGGTCCCAGAACTCCTCGCCGTTGAAATACCGCGGGATGACGTCGTCGTTGAACCACTCGGGGTGCCGGGCGAGCACGCCGCTGTCGACGAGATGTCCGCGGGCCGCCTGTTGCTCGAAGTCATAGGGCCCGCCGCCGAAGAACAAATCGATGCCGCAACCCACCGACGAGGCCTCGAACGCCCGCCGCGCCGCCTGCGCCGGCGTGTCGGCCGCGGCGGTGGCGGCCGGTTGCACGTGGGGATTGTCGAACCCGTGCTCGGCGGCGTCGCTCCACGGCCGATGCAGCCGGTGCGTCCAGTAGTCCTCGAAGGCCGCCGTGTACGCGCCCTCGAGGTACCGGGCGATCTCGTTGGTGCCGCCGATCACCCGCCAGTCCACGAACACGCGCTTGCCGGTCTTCGCATGGTACCAGTGCTCGAAGGCCCGTCCGAACTCGTAGCGGATCGCGGCGTTGTGCGGCGAGATGATGACCACCGTCTCGTCCGCCGGTCCGGCGGCGGCGTGGCGGGGCCGGAAAATGAACGGCAGCGCCAGCACCGCCGCGAGCACCAGCAGGATGATCCACCGCCTCATGGCCCCGCCCCGATCCCGCGGCCGGCTCCGCTCGGAGGCCTCCTGGCGATGCTTCTGCCTGCGCCCGCGTGCATGGTCGCTACTCCACCAGAATCACCGCGTCGTCCGGCGCCACCCGGGCGAACAGGTCCTCCCCGCTATCCGCCCCGAGAAAGCGCGGATTCAGCTCGACGATCTTCAGGGTCGGTCCCGCCGCGCACCCAAACTCATACTGCGCCATCTCCCCCAGGTAGACGGCCGCGCCGATCCGGCCCCGTACGCTGTTCGGGCCCCCGCCCTCCCGGCTCAGCGTCCAGCACTCGGGATGCACCGCCACCGTCACCTCGGCGCCGGCGCGCGGCGGCAGCGTCGGGTCGCCCAGCACGCCGTCGAACCGCCCGATCGCGGTCTCGACGCTGGCGCGGCCGCCGCCGGCCTCCACGACGGTGCCCGAGATGAAATCCGCCTCCCCGATGAAGTGAGCCACCGCCCGGCGCGCCGGCTGGCGGTAGACCTCGAGCGGCGTGCCCACCTGCAGCACCCGGCCGCCGTCCATTACCGCGACACGGTCGGAGACCGAGAGCGCCTCCTTCTGGTCGTGGGTCACATAGACGGTCGTGAGCTTGAATTCCTTGCAGACGCGCCGGATCTCGCCGCGCATCTCCAGGCGGAGCCGCGCGTCCAGATTCGACAGCGGTTCGTCGAGCAGGAGGCAGCGCGGGCGCACCACCAGCGCCCGGGCCAGGGCCACGCGCTGCTGCTGGCCGCCGGAAAGTTCGTTCGGCTTGCGACCGGCGTAGCCGGTCATGTGCACCGACTCCAGCGCCGCGCCCGTGCGCCGCCGGATCTCGTCCGCCGGCAGGCGCCGCTCCTCCAGCCCGAACGCCACGTTCTGCTCCACCGTCCGGTGCGGCCAGAGGGCGTAATTCTGGAACACCATGCCCGTGTTGCGACGGTGGGGCGCCAGGCCCGTCACCTCCTCGTCCCCGAAGAAGATCTGGCCGCGGTCGGGCGCGACGAAACCGGCGAGGCAGCGCAGCAGCGTGGTCTTGCCGCATCCGCTCGGCCCCAGCAGGAAGAAAAGCTCCCCCGGGCTGATGGCCAGGTCGAGGTCCTGGAGGGCGGCGACCGGTCCGAAATGCTTCGTCAACTGCCTGATTCGGATGGAAATCATCGCCGGTCTGCCGCGAGGGCCGAGGCAACCGGCGGGCCCGCCCAAAGTCAAAGGGATTCATGTATCCAGACCGGTTATCAATTTGCCAGCGTCCGGGTTTGTCTATTGCTTGTCGGAACACCTCCGCCGTCATGCCCGCCGCCGAATCCGTCCCGCCCTCCGTCCGCGATCTCGAGGAGGTCCTCGTCTCCGAGGCCATGATCAACCGGCGGGTCAAGAAGCTGGGCGAGGAGATCACGGCCGCCTACGGGGAGGAGGAGATCACCGTCGTGGCCATCATCAACGGGGCGCTGCTGTTCGGCGCGGACCTGTTGCGGGCGATCCGCTGCCCCATCCGCCTCGACTGCATCCGGGTGTCGAGCTACCGGAACGAGACGCGCTCGCGCGGCCGGCCCGAGATCGTGCACAACCTGACGATCGACATCACCAACCGCCACGTCCTCCTCATCGACGACATCCTCGACACCGGCAAGACGCTCTCGGTCGTGGTGAACCTGATCCAGAAGCTGAACCCGGCCTCGGTGAAGACGTGCGTCCTGCTCGACAAGCAGGGCCGGCGGGAGGTCGAGTTCGAGGCCGACTTCGTCGGCTTCAAGATCCCCGACCGATTCGTCGTCGGGTATGGGCTGGATTTCGCCGAACGCTACCGGAACCTGCCCTGCATCGGCGTCCTCAAGCCGCACCTGCAGAACCCGCCGGAGTGGACCTGACCTCCCCGGCCCGGGGCGGCCTCACGGGTTGGTTGCGGCCCGGTCCGGCGGACCGCCCTTCGGCCGCCGCATCAGCTGCCAGTTCGCGAACCCGAACCGTTCGTAGAGGCCGTGGGCGTCCCGGGTGCCGAGGTACATCGTCACCGTCGCGAGATCCGGATGGCCGACAATCGCCTGCACCAGGCGCTTGCCCAGACCGCGCCCGCGGTGGTCCGGCGCCACAACCACGTCGCAGATCCAGGCGAACGTCGCCCGGTCGGTGACCACGCGGGCAAAGCCGACCTGTTCCCGCGTGGCCGCGGTGTACGCGCCAAACGCCAGCGACGCGGCGAGGGACTTCTCGATCACCTCGCGGGGACGGTCGCCCGCCCAGTACGTCGTCCGGAGCGATCGGACGATGAATTCGCGGTCCAGGAGATCCGGGTCGGTGCTGATGAAATAGTCCGGCATGGAGGCGGCGACGGGGCAGGCTAAGGCGGCGGCGTAGTCTCAGGCAGCCGCTCCGACGGCATCTTCGCCTGCAGGATCAACTCCATGCAATCGAAAGCGAGACGCCGGCGCGGGAACCGCACCTGCCCGACCAGGGCATAGCCGAGGCGGGTATACAAGCCGACCGCCGCCGCCGCCGTGGGATAGACCTCGAGCCGGATCGAGCGACATCCCTTTCGGCGCGCAAACGCCTCCGCAAATCGCATCAGCCGGAGGCCGATGCCCTGCCCCTGGCACTCGGGATCCACGCACAAACGATGAATCATCAGCGGATGGTCGTCGGGGCACCGCCAGGCCACGGCACGATAAAGCTCCGGCTGCACGTCGTTCACACACACCGCCCCGACCGTCACGCCGCCCCGCGACGCGACAAACAGACCGCCGGCCCGGACATCCTCGCTCAGGATCTCCTCGTTCGGGTAGATGTCGTCCCATTGATCGATGCCGCGCGCCTGCAGGTCGCGCACGCAACGGGCCACGATCGTCATGACCTGCGGCACATCTCCCGGATTGGCGGGCCGGATCACCATGGTCGATCTTCGCGCTGGGTGACTTTCAACCTTCGTCTCTGATTTCCGGCATCTGCCTTCTGTCCTTTGGCCTCCGGCTTCTGAGCATCCCCCCTAGCGCAGGCCGTTTCGTCCCCGCTTCGGTTTGGGCGCCGGGCCCGGCGGCTTCCGGAACTCCCCCGATCGCAGCGCCCGCACCTGGTCGCGCAGCAGCGCCGCGCGCTCGAACTCCAGGCGGCCGGCGGCTTCCTGCATCTCCTCCTCCAGTTCCGCGATGACCGCCGCCACGTCCGCCTCGTCGCCCTCCGCCACCGCGGCCGGCGACGTCGCCGCGGCCT
>JBJKRV010000231.1:0-4308 GCA_046704465.1 Opitutaceae bacterium
GGCCAGCAGGCACGACAGGAACGTTTTTCCTTTCACGCGAATAGGGCGGAAATCTGCGGCGCCGGTCGCACGCGTCGCAAGGCTATTATTCCCGGAGCCGGTGGCGCAACGTCCGCCAGGCAACGGCCCCATCCAGCAGCGTGGCGGCGACAAACACCAGCAGCAGTGGATACGCCGGAGCCAGATAGGCGACCGCCAGGGTGGGGAACGACGTCACCTGCACCAGGGCCAGCACCGCAACGTAAGCCGCGCACCCCCCGAGCGCCGCGGTGGCGAGAACGTAGGCATACGGCAGGCGTCGCTGCCAGGCCAGCTGGACCCCGCGCACGAGCCACAGGATCGCGGCGCCGTAGGCCAGAACCATCAGCACCTTCCGGAGTGCCTTGCCGATGTCCTGAAGCACCGCGACCTTGGCGGCATTCCACTTGTCTTGCTCGGGGAGCGCATAGGCGTATCCCCGCGCCTCGAGCGGACGGGAGAGTTTCATGCGGCTGTAATCGCGGAAATAATCAAGCTCCGCCGGTGTGCCCAGGCTCCCGGGCGTGTAGGCGGAAAAATGCCGGAAGGACGTGAGGTAATCGGCAAAAACCGCGAAGGTGTGCAGGAACGCCGTCGCCTGGCCGCGGTGCCAGGGCGGCATGTAGCCGCTGCGGTACCGCCCGGCGGGCAGGGCGCCATCGTCGCAGGCCTGGTTCACCTGCCGGGCGATGCGCGCGTAGAACTGCAATGCCTGGCCGGCGCTGTGCGCATGCCCCGCGTCTTCGACGGCTTCGCGCAGGGCCCACATGAACCAGCCGCCGCCGATTTCGTGATTTGCCGCCGGCTGATGGGTTAGGGACGAAGAGATGCGCGCCCAGCCCAGCCCGACCGGCCCGTCGAGGTAGGGCTTCAATTCGGCGAAGGCGGGGCTCACCGCATAGATCCGTTCGCAGGTCTCATGGGTGACGGGGACAAAGGGGATCTCGTGCTTCGGGTGCACGCGCAGCAGCGCCCCATAGGCGTCCTTGAACGCCTTCGCCCGGAATTCGACGGTTCCAAACCAGCCGTAATAGCGGGCGTTCAGAGTACACACCGCGAGCAGCGGCACGGCGGCGGCGAGGAAAGCCACGCCGGCGGCGAAGCCAAGCTGCCGGATGGCGGCGCGGGAATGCCGCCAGGTTTCGATCCCGATGGCAGCCCCCAGCAAGACCAAACTGGGGACGATCCAGATGCCCTCCTCCTTGGTCAGGTAGAAGGCCGCCCAGGTCAGGCCCAGCGCGGCGGCCCACGGTGCCAGGCGCCGCCAGGGCAGGGTGCGCCGGTAGTAGAGGGCGATCATGCAGGCGAACAGCATCAACGTCAGGGGAGGGTAGATCTCCTCCCGAAGGACGCGGGCCATTTCATTGGCATCGAAAGACATCGGGTTCCACAACAGGAGCGTGTAGAGCCCGAGACGCGCCCAGCCGCGACGCAGGGCGGGTGCGGCGGCCCGCACGGTCAGGGCACAGGCGGCGGTGTACGCCAGCTGTTGCGACTGGAGCAGTGGAATGCCGAGCACGAAGGCCAGGGCGACCCACATCGGATAAAAGGGTCCCTTGGCCAGGGTCAGGCTGTTGTAGGGCCCCAGCCATTGACCGTGCAGCAGCGACCTGGCCAGGTTGAGGAACAGCACGTCGTCATGGCCGGCGCCGCCGATGGCGATCAGGGTTTGTCCCGCCGTCAGCCACAACTTGAAGGCCGTGAGTGCGAGGGCCACCCAGGCCCAGGGAGGCACGCGCAACCCGAGTCCGCGCCGCGGTCCGTCATGCGTCCCGTCTGATTCAGCCAAGGTGGGATTCATCGACGGTGCGTTTGGCGATCTCCAGCAGCAGCGTGAACATGAAGGTCTGAAAGCCGATGATCAGCAGCAAAAACCCGAAGATGGCGAGGTGCGAGAAGCCGATCAGGTGAAAACCGTGCGCAAAGTACTCGCGGATGAGCCGCGCAAAGAGGACGAGTCCGGTCAGCCCGAACCCCGCGCCGATCAGCACGCCCCGGTTGTAGCTGAACAGGGCCAGCCAGATGCGCGTCGAGTCCGGCCGCAGACCGTGCATCAGGCGGGCGAGCACGCCGAGCTGGATGCCGCCGTAACCCAGCACCGTGCCGACGAGGGCCAGCAGCATGGAGTGAAGATTGAGCTCGACCGGCCCGACCTGCAGCGGACCCGCGCTCAGCGCCGCGCAGAGCGCAAAGCCCGCCGCGAACAACGCCATCCCCGGTTTGAACACAAAAGTGTCAGGTGAATAGACCAGCATCACGCGCAGGTTCTGCCAGCCGGCCCGCCATGGGGACATCCACCCGGCGCGCCGGTGGTGGCTGAGGCGCCCGGCGCGGTCCCGGTGAAACCGGACCGGCACCTCCGCGATCCGCAGGCCGAGGCGCGCGGCCTTCAACACCATGTCGGACGCGTATTCCCACGACTGTGAGCGCAGGTGCAGACGGATCAGGGCGGCGCGGGTCAGGCCGCGCATGCCGCAATGGATGTCGGAAAAACGGCTGCCGTAGAGACGATTCAGGATCCAGGTCGTGAACGGCGTGCCGAAATAGCGGTGGAGCGCCGGCATCGCGCCCGGTTCGATGGTGCCTTTGAACCGGCTGCCCATCACGAATTCGAATCCGGCCCGGAATTTCTCCACGAACGGCGCCAGCTCGCGGAAATCGTACGTCAGGTCGGCGTCGCCCATGATCACCCACTCGCCGCGAATAAAGGGGATGGCGTCGAGGTAGGCCCGCCCGAGGCCGCGCTTGGGCACGCGGAGGACCTCGGCGCCGCGGGCCAGTGCCCGCTGCGGCGTCTCGTCGGTGGAGCTGTCGACGATCAGGATCTGGGCCGTGACGCCGGCCTGCCGGACGCCCTCGCGGCACCAGTCGACGAACTCGCCGACCGTGATCTGCTCGTTTAGCGCCGGGACGACGATGCTCAGTTGGACCGGTTCCGCGCGCGTGCCCGGCGGCAGCAGGTGTTCGATGGTCCCGGTCATGGCTGCGGGCGAGCGGTCAGGAGCGCGCCGCCCGCATCGCCATCATGGCGTCGCGGATGGCTTCGGCGGACGACCGCCGGCAGCGCCAGCCCAGGGCGGTGAGCTTGCGGCAATCGAACCGCACCACCGGCACGTCGCCCTTCCAGCCCCGGTCGCCGCCGGTGAATTCGAACCGGACCCGGCTCGGATCGAGGCCCAGAACCTCCACGGCAATGGCGGCGATCTCGCGCACGGTGAGGTAGTCGCCCGTCGCGACGTTGTAGACGTCGAAGTTCCGGTCGCCAAACGGCCAGGCGAGGAAGAGCGCGTCGAGGATGTCGTCGACGTGGATGTAGCTCTTGGATTGCAGGCCGTCGCCGAGGATCCGCAGGCGGGTGGGGTCGGCCACGAGGCGGTGCACGAAATCGAAGCCGACGCCGTGCGTCTGCCGCGGTCCCACCACGTTGGCGAAGCGGAACACGCGCGCCCGCAGGCCGAACATGTGGGCGTAGGCGGCGATCAGCGCCTCGCACGCCAGCTTGCTGGCGCCGTAGGTGGAGATGGGGATGCACGGACCGTGGTCCTCGCGGAACTCCACGCCGGGATTTTCGCCGTAGATTCCGCTGCCGGAGGTGTAGATGAGGCTGCCGGTTCCCGTCAGACGCATGGCCTCGAGCATGTTCTGCAGCAGGAGCGTGCCCTCGCGGAAATCGATATCGGGCTCGGTGACGGCCCGGGCGATGTCGGGATTGGCCGCGAGGTGGAACACCAGGTCCGCCCCGGCCAGCGCGGAGCGGATCTGCGCCGGCTCCTTGAGATCGCCACGCACCACCTGCAGCCGTCCGTCGGCCATCGGTTCGCGCAGATACTCCTCGCGACCGGAGCTGAAGTTGTCGAACACCACGACACGTTCGACGCCTCCGGTGCGGAGGAGCCGGCGCACCAGATGGCTGCCGATGAAGCCAGCCCCGCCGCTGACAAAGACTGATTTCATTTGGGCGATTTTTAGGATCCCCGCGGGTTGATGCCAAGAGGCAATCGCTTCGCCGTGCCTCCGGCGGGCGGTCACGGGTCACCGTCAGGGGGAAGCCGGCACGGCGTCGCCAGCCGGGCGCCACCAGAAGGTTGATATGAGCATCACGGCGACGATGCCGGCGACCTGCGCGATGGTCCATCCGGCGGCGGCAGCCCGCATCGCCCAGTAGGAGCCGGTTGCCATCTCGACCGGCGCATCGAAACCGAACCAACTCGATGAATTCGTGTCGCGGGCCACGAGGCGGACGGGCCGGCGGGGCGCCCGAAGGTAAACCGACGTCCACGTATTTTGCGG
>JBJKRV010000232.1:0-14456 GCA_046704465.1 Opitutaceae bacterium
ACCCAGAGGAAGCCAAGGCTGCCGGTGAGATAGAACGTCGCCGGCCAGCCCCAGAGGCGGAAGATGATCGGCACGGCCAGCGGGCAGAGGATCGCGCCGACGTTGGTGCCGGCGTTGAAGATGCCGGTGGCGAGGGCTCGCTCCTTGATCGGAAACCATTCCGCCACCGTCTTGATCGCCCCGGGAAAATTCCCGCCTTCCGCCAGACCCAGGGCCGCCCGCGCGGAGACAAAGCCGAGCACCGTGGCCGGCAGGGTCCACGTCAGATCCCGCGTGAGCGACGAGAGCAGCGGGATGGACAGGCTGACGGATCTGGCTGCCGGAATGTAGGCGCAAAGCCCGTGCGCCGCAGCCGCGACGCTCCAGATCAGGACGACGATGGGAAAGCCGCGCTTCACGCCCATCCAGTCCATCATTCGGCCGCCGAACAGATAGCCGAACGCGTAGGCGAGCTGAAACGCCGCCGCGATATCCGCATAATCCAGCTCGCTCCAATGGAGCGACGAACTCAGCGGCATCTTCAGAATGCCGATGATGTTCCGGTCGATGTAGTTGATCGCGACCGACAGGAAGAGCAGGGCGCAGATCGTCCAGCGAAAGGAGCCGGTCCTCCGTCGGGACGGGTCGGCGGTGGCGGAAGTGGCGGGGTTCATGCCGGCGTCCGGGTCCGTGGGCGCCTCAAGGGGCGCGGTCGCCCTCGGTTTTCACGAGCGGCGTGTCCGGATGCGGCGCGAGCGTCCGCAGGCGTCCGGTTTCGATCCCGGAGGCGTCGCGCAGGAGGAGGGCGGGCCCGGCGGCGGTGTCGATCACCACGTCGTCGAAGACGACGTGGCGCGCATTCGTGCAGGTGAAGCCGCGCCCGGCCTGGATGTGCACGTTGGTGAAGGTGACGTTTTCCACCGGCATCTCGCGCAGGCCGGTGATGGCGCCGGCCACCCGGGCCCCGCGCGCCGTGATGTTGCTGAACAGGAAGTCGCGGAAGCGCGGCGTGCCGGCATCCACCGGAAAGGTCTCCGCCGGCGTGTCGCGTCCGGAATAGAACATGGTGATCAGGAACGGCGTCGGCACGTCCTGCATCACCAGATTGTCGGCCGTGATCCCCTCGACCACGCCGCCGCGGCCCCGCTGGGACTTGATGCGGATGCCGTTGTCGGTGCCGTGAAAGACGCAGTTGGCGATGGTCACGTTGCGGACGCCGCCGGACATCTCGCTGCCGATGGAGACGCCGCCGTGGCCGCGATCCATCACACAATTGGTGATGGTGATGTCCTCGTCCGGCCGTCCCATGCGGCGCCCAAGTTCGTTGAGGCCGGATTTGAGCGTCACGCAGTCGTCGCCGGTGTCGATGGTGCAATTGCTGATGTGGACGTCGCGGCAGGCTTCCGGATTGATGCCGTCGGTGTTGTGCGAACCCGGTGCGCCGTAGATCGACACGTCGTTCACCCGCACATCTTCGCACAGCAGCGGGTGGATGTTCCACTCGGGCGAGTTGCGCAAATTGAGGTGCTCGACGAGGACATCGCGGCAGCGGACCAGGCGGATGAGCTGGGGCCGGCCGCGTTTCACCAGGGCGGCTTCGGCGCGGTCCGCCGCGGTTTTGGCCCGGGCCCAAACGCGGCGTCGCGATGCCAGTTCGAGGCGACGCCACCAGATGCGGCCCTGGCCGTCGATCGTGCCGCGGCCGGTGATGGTCAGGTCATCGGCGCCGGCGGCGTAGATCAGCGGGGCGATCGTCGACGTACCCTTTTCCCAGACGTTGGGGACGTCCGGATAATCGTCCGGATTCTCGCTCGCGAGGAGCGTAGCGCCCGCACTGATCCTCAGCGTGACGTGGCTCCGGAGCGTGATCGTGCCGCTGAGGTAGCGGCCGGGTGGCAGGCAGACCGTGCCGCCGCCGGCCTTCGCGCAGGCGTCCACGGCGCGGTTGATCGCGGCGGTGTCGAGTTGCGTGCCTCCGCCGGCGGCGCCGTAGTCCCGCACGTTGAACGTGGCGGCGGCGATCGGAAACGGCAGGACGACGGCAATCGCCAGAATGGGCAGCAGCCGGAATCCCGGGAGGGAGAGCCAGGGTCTGACGACCGGGCGGGGGGATCGATGAAATTGCATCGATGGGATGAAAGATTCATCCCATCAGACGCGACTGGACGCCTGTGTCGAGCCTCAACCGGCGCTGAGTATTTTCATGAAATAAAGCTACCGCCCAAGGGCGTCGGCCGGGCCTGCAGGATCATCGACGGCGCGTCGAAATCACCGCGCGTCACCGGATCTCAATCGAGCACGTACTGCCACTGATTCTCGCGGGCGGCGCGCGCGGCCTTCAGCGCGCCGATGGCCACGTAGCGCTTGTAGTCCTGGCCCGCGAGCTTGACCTTGGGCGACTCGAAGCCTTCGTCGGCGAGGCGCTTCTGCAGCACCGTGTCGATGCCGCGGATCTGGCTGCCGCCGCCCGTGATCACGATGTTCTGCAGCAGTTGCACGACCGAATCGGAGGAGGCCCGGGTGATCAGTTCGGTCACGGCCGGATAGATGCGGTCGAGCAGGGCATTGCACGCCCGGCCAATGGTCTCGCCGAGATCGAGGGTGCGGCTCTTGCCGCCGATGACCACCCGCACGTCCAGCGGTTTGCGGAGCGGGCCGACGTAGGAGTGGGCCTCCTTGAGCTCCCGCACGGTGTGCCGGGAGATGCCGTTGCCCGGGTAGAGGCGGTCGATCTCCTCGTGGATCGCGGTGTCGACGGCGTCGCCCGCAAAGGCGATGCTGATCTGGTCTTCGCGCGAGGGAAAGTAGCCCTGGATGAGGCAGATGTCGCTCGTGCCGCCGCCGATGTCGATGAACAGCGAGTTGGTCACCGGGTCGACGTAATTGGGCTGGTTGAGACGGGAGTCATCGCGGTAGCCGAGCGCGGCCAGAAACGGCTCGGGGATGAGCAGCAGGCGCTCGAAAATGCCGGTGGCGCAGGTGCGGGCATTCTCCCGCGCCTCGTCGTCCGCGTTGGCGGGGATGCCGATCACGGCGCGGAGTTCAACGGCGCCGTTGGTGTCGACCAGACTGCGCATGTGGCGGAAGAAGTCGCGGGCCGCCTCCGGCCGGTTGATCACGCCATTGGCCAGCGGTGCCACCAGGTTCACGTGGAGGAAGTTCTTCTGGGCCTCCTCGCCGAACAGGACGCTGGCGTTGCCGGCGATGATGCCGTCGACGATGCCGTCCTTCACGTAGCCGACGACCGTGGGGACGATCTTGCTGACAGTGACGTCGTTGTTGCTCGGCGGGCCGGCCAGGAGGCACGACTTGTTGGTGCCGAGTTCGAAGCCCACGAGCAGCGTCCGGCGTTCGCCGCGGCGGGCGGAGGCCGGGACGGCCGGAGTGGCGGCGCTGGAGGAGGCGGTTGATTTCTCAGAGGTGGCGGTGGTCATGGACTTTGTGGGGCGTTGATGGTTGCGATTAAAAGTTCAGCCGGCGGATGATCAGGTCCGTCGGGGGGCGGGCGCTTCTTCCTGGAGCAGCATGCCGTCGATCAGGTCGGCAATCGCCGGCGCCGCCTCGCGCCGCGGCGGGGAGCGGTGCGGACCCGGGCGGGCGGACGGCTGGTGGGCCTCGGCGGGCCGGAAGGATTGAAGGTGGCCGATGCGCTCGAGGAGGATCGGCGCGAGCACTTCGCCGAGGACGACCGCAGCGATGACGCGTTCCTGCTCGTGATGCAGCAGGCCCCGAAGGGCTTCGTCCCCCAGAGCTTCCATGCCATGTTCGGCGCGGTAGGCGGCCACCAGCGTTTCGACCCGGCGCTTCTGCTCGGCCACGATCGTCGCCTCCGCGCCCCGTTCCTCCGCCAAAAAAAAATCACGCATGGCGCGCATGAGCTCGCGCATGGCACCGTCTTTTGGGTCGGGTGTGAATGGCTTTTGTTGCAAGAAGCAACGCGCTAGACCGGCCGAGGAGGAATTGGTTCGCGAAAAAATCGCCGGGCCGCGAAGCTGGCGCCATCGATGCGCCTTCTCTCGATTTTGCGTGGAGCCGGACGTGGCTCGTTTTGTCGATTGCGGTCGTCCGGAGTGATGGCGCTGGCGCCGCTGCTTGCGATCGCCGGCCGGGCTGCGACCCCGACTGAAGCCTACCATTGGCAAAACGTGCCGATTCGCGGCGGCGGGTTTGTCACCGGCATCGTCTGCAACCCGGCGGAACGCAACCTGATCTATCTCCGCACGGACATCGGCGGCGCCTACCGGTGGGATGCGCCGGCACGCACCTGGCGTCCGCTGCAGGACTGGCTGACACACAGCGAAACGAACTTCCTGGGCGTGGAAAGCGTGGCCACGGACCCGCTGCAACCCAATCGCGTTTACCTCGCCGTCGGCACCTACACCAATCCACGGGTGGGTGACGGTGCGATCCTCCGGTCGGCGGATCAGGGCCGAACCTGGAAGATAACGCGTCTGCCATTCAGACTGGGGGCGAACGAGGCCGGCCGCGGAAACGGCGAACGCCTGGCGGTCGACCCGAACGACGACCGCATCCTCTATCTGGGAACCCGCACCGCCGGACTCTGGCGCAGCGGAGATTATGGAGCGACGTGGAAACGAGTGTCGGGATTCCCCGAGGTGCCGGACACGGCGGACAATTCTGCCCGCCCGCGGATCCCGGGGCGCTTTCATTTCCCGCCGCAACCGGTGGGCCTCGTGGTCGTGACCTTCGATCCGCGAAGCGGACAACGCGGTCGGCCTACACCGACCCTTTACGTCGCCGCATCCACCTCAGGGCCAAGCCTGTTCCGGAGCCAGGATGCCGGCGCCTCTTGGGCGCCGGTGCCGGGCCAGCCGACCGGCCTGCGGCCGAATCATCTGGCGCTGGCGTCGGACGGGACGCTCTACGTGAGTTATGGCCGCCAGCCGGGGCCCAATGTCATGACCGACGGCGCCGTCTGGAAGTTCGACCCGGCGCGGGGCGCGTGGACGGACATCACGCCGGTGCGGCCGGCCGCGACGGGCCGGCAGTTCGGTTACGCGGCGGTGGCCGTGGACGCCGCCCATCCGCAGACCGTGATGGTCACGACGCTCTATCAGGAGAACGAAATCTACCGCAGCACGGACGGAGGGCGCACGTGGCATGCGCTCCTCGCCACCGCCCGGTGGGACCACTCGGCGGCACCCTACACCACGGAAATGCACCCGCATTGGATGGCCGACCTCGCGATCGATCCGTTTGATTCGAACCACGTGATCTTCCCGACGGGCTACGGAATCTGGGCGACGCGGGACGCGACCGCGGCCGATACCGGATAGCCGACCCACTGGACGTTCGACGACGCGGGGATCGAGGAGACGGTGCCGCTCGCCATCATCAGCCCGCCGGCGGGGGCGCATCTGTTGAGCGGTCTCGGCGACGTCGACGGCTTTCGGCACGAGGATTTGAACGCCCCGCCGCCGCAGGGCACCTTCCGTCACCCCCACTTCGCCAACACCGAAAGCATGGATTTTGCCGCGGAGGCGCCGGAGATCATCGTTCGCACCGGGACGATCCGCAATTTCAAGCCGGGCGAAGTGCGCGCGGCCTATTCGCTCGACGACGGACGGACCTGGCAACCGTTCGACTCGGAGCCGCCCGTGGCGGCGGGATTCGACCCCCGGTATGGCGGGGCCGGTTACGTGGCGATCGCAGCGGACGGGCGCACGGTGGTCTGGACACCGCGGGGTGGCGCGCCGCACCTCACTCGCGACTGGGGGCGGTCATGGCAGGCATGCCGCGGGGCTCCGGCGGCGATTCGCGTGGTGGCCGACCGGGTCGACTCAAAGTGGTTTTATGCGTACGACACCCAGAGCGGGGACCTGTACGTGAGCGATGACGGCGCGGAAGGCTTCCATGTCGCCGCCAAAGGGTTGCCGGTCGAAAAGGGCTTTTGGTTCCCGGCTCCGGGCGACCTGCACGCGGTGCCCGGGCGCAAGGGCGACCTCTGGCTCGCGGCAGGCGGGTCGTTGTGGCATTCGACCGACGCCGGAAACCGTTTTGACACGATCAAGGCGTTCAGCGGTGTGGTCACGGTCGGTTTCGGTCGAGCCCGGACCGGAAGCGATTATCCGGCGGTCTATGTGGCGGGAAACCTGGACGGTGCCTGGGGCATCTACCGGTCGGACGATGCCGGCGCGAGCTGGGTGCGGATCAGCGACCGCACCCATGCGTACGGAACGGTGATTCACCTGACGGGCGATCCGAGGGTATTCGGCCGGGTGTATCTGGCAGTCGCCGGGCGCGGCGTGATTTATGGAGATCCGGTGGCTGACCGCTGAGTACACCGATCACCGGGCCGGTCCTCACCAATGGTGGTAAAGATAGACCGCGACGAAGGGGAGGGCGGCCAGGATCAGGGCGGCCACCAGGTAGAGAACACAACCTACCTGAATTCGTTTTCGGCTGAGCGGAGATTGATCGCGGTATTGCTCGATGATCGCCTCCGCCTGTGCGTCGAGGTCGGGATCAGTGACGGCCGCGGGTACGACGGGCTCCGGTTCCGCCGGCACCTCCGCCTCGAACTCGGCGGGAGCAGGAGCCGGGCCGGATTCGGGCCGGGCCTGTTCGCGGGCGATCTCGCGATCCAGCCAGGCCGCGTGATCGGCCAGCAAGGCCTTTTGGCGCAGCAATTCCTGCAGGCGGGAGGACATGGCGCGCAGGAGGGTAGCGGCCCTCCGGCCAAAATCACGCTGAAATCCGGCCAATAAAAAGGCGCGCAGGCAACCTGCGCGCCGGACCTTGTGAAAAGTGCGATCGACTCAGGCAGTCGCGTCGACGCTGACGCGCCGGTGCGCCTTGTCGAATTTCACGACGCCGTCCTTGAGCGCGAAGAGCGTGAAATCGCGGCCCATGCCCACGTTGGCGCCGGGATGCAGCTGGGTTCCCCGCTGGCGGACGAGAATGTTGCCGGCGAGGACGGACTGATCGCCGAATTTCTTGATGCCGAGGCGCTTGGCGTGGCTGTTCCGGCCGTTGAATGTGCTCGATTGACCCTTCTTGTGTGCCATGGCGTGAAGTCTCCCTAGACCTTGATGGATTCGATCTTGATCACCGAAAGCTCCTGGCGGTGACCGCGCTTCCGGGCGTAACCCTTGCGCTTGTTCTTCTTGAAAACGATGACCTTCTTCCCGCGCTTGTTTTCCAGGATCTTGGCGGTGACGCTGGCTCCGGCCAGGAGCGGCGTGCCGACCTTGAACGAGTCCCCTTCGCCTGCGGCGAGGACATCCGTGATCTCGACCGTGGAGCCGGCTTCGGTTTTCGGATAGCGGTTGACGGTCAGAATGTCGCCCTCGGACACGGAGAACTGACGTCCTTGGGTCTTGATCGTGGCTTTCATGAATGGAAGCCGCGAAACAAAAGGTTTCGCGGTGGGCAACGCAAGGTTTAAGTTGCCGATTCGCACGCCGCACCGCATCGAGACAACGCCTTACCGCAGCGCGCGTTGCCAAATTCAAGCCGGCGGCGTCGGCCGGACCTCAACGCGCCGGCTGGGGACGGGTCTGGCGCACGAGCGGCTTCAGACCGGCGTCGGACAGGTCACCCCTGAGAAAGGTCGCTCCGATATCCCAGTCTGAAGTCGGGTCGACGGCGGGCTGGGCGAGAATCGCCCGGAGCCGGGCGGCTTCGATTTCCTGCTGGCGCTTGAACGCCGCCTCGGCTTTCGCCTCGCGCTCGGCCAGCTCGCGCTTTTCCCGATCCATGCGCGCAATCTCCGCGAGGGCCGCCTTGCGGTGGGCCTCGACCTCGGCCAGTTCCTTGGCGCGCTGTGCCCGCGCCTTTTGCGCCTCCGCTTCCTCCTCGGCCTTGTCGAGTTTGGCTTTGGCCTCGATCGCCTTCAGGCGCGCGTTCTCGGCCGCCAGCGCCTGTTTGGCCGCTTCGGCGGCGGCCAGTCGCTCCTGCAGCGCCTTCCGCATTTTCGCTTCGCGGGCCGCCTGCTGCTCGGCTTCAAGCTGGCTCAAGCGCCGAGCCTCGGCCGCCCGGGCCGCCCGCCTTTCGAACTCGCGCTGATTCGCCTGCTCCATGGCCTGCTGGTCGGCCGCCCGGAGGGCGGCCATGGTGCGGCTGAGGTGCAGTTGATAGGCCCGATAGCCCAGCACGGCCGCTCCTCCCGCCAGCGCGATGACGCCTGCCCAGACGTATCCCCGGACGTTCATGACGCAATCATGTGCAGCAGGGTCTCGGCCGCAATCGGGCAGTGGCCGAATCGGCTGATTTTTGGAGCTGGGTGCGCATCCGGGGTCAGGCGGTGGACCGCAGGGCGGGAAGATTGTTCAACGGGAAATCGGCGACCGAAGGGTGGGCGGCGTTCGCGGCGGCATAGGGGAGGGCGAGTCGCAGCCCCTGGCCGAGCGGGAGTCGTTGCAGGAGCACGGTCTGGAGCAGCACGGCGTGAAGCACGTCCCCGGATCCGGTGGGGGAGACCTCGGCGATCGCCGGTGGCTCGAGGCTGAACGGCGTGCCGCCGCGCTCAACGCCCCACAGCGGCCGGGGCCCGTCCGTGACGATCCACGCCGCCACGGGCCAGCGGTTCAGCGCCGCGGCCAGCCGGTCGGCCATCGGCCGGGCGCGATCTCCCGGCGCAAACAGGGTGTCGAATTCGACCCGGTTGATCTTCACCCAGGTCAGCGGCCGCTGGACCAGCCATTCCATCGGCGGGCCATAGGAGTCCGCCACGACCGGTCCGCGCTCCAGCCAGCGGTCGATCGCGGTGCGAAGTGCGTCGCAGGCGGATCCGGCCCATCCGGGCACGCTGCCGCAGAGGGCGAGGATGTCGCCCGCCGGCCGGGCTTCGAGGTGCTGCGCGCAGGCGTTGGCGGGCTCCGGCTCCAGCGGCATATCCGGCCCGAGAAAGGTCGTTTCCGGTTGCCCCGGCACGCGCACCACCAGTCCGGCGCGCGTTGGCGACGTCATCGGGAATGGCTGCACCACCACGCCGCGGGCGCGCAGCCAGTCGACGCATTCGGCGCCGGTGGCTCCGCCGGGAAAACAGAGGGCGGAGGCGCGGGCGCCCAGCCGGCCCAGCATCCGCGCCACATTGAGGCCCTTGCCGCCCACCTGGAAGAATTGGTCCCGCGCCCGCTGGGTGCGCCCCGCCGCCCAGGTGTCGAAGGTGAAGGTCCGCTCCCAGAGCATGTTTCCGGTCAGGGTGTGGATGGTCGGACTCATCGTGGAATTCGTCGGGCGGGCGTCTTCACGAAGACATAATTCGCGATAAACGTCAGGCCCAACATCGCGCCGAGGGTGCGGGCGTTGCGCATGGCGCCGAACACGGCCGAGAGCGGGCTGGCCTTGGGCTCGTGCACCCGCAGCAGGATCAGGCACGACGCGAGGGCGGGCAGAATCTGCAGCAGGAAGGCGTAATGGTAGACCGTCATCGGATTCCAGCCCCGGTGGAGCGCCCCGGTGAGCGCGGCGCCGCCGAGGATCGGCGCCACCGCCGTGACGACGGAGGCAAGGGCGGTGTTGAGTCCGATGGCGAGCGTTTTGGCCTCGGGCGGGATCAGCTTCAGCAGCATGTGGAACAGTCCCAGGGTGAAGCCGGCCCAGGTGAAGCCGTTCCAGGCCCAGACGAGGAAGAGGAGCCAGGTGTTGTCCGGCGTCAGCAGGATCCAGACGAGGAACTGCACCTGCCAGAGCAGGATGGCGGCCGCCATGACGGACTTGTTGCCCAGGCGGTCGAGCAGGCGACCCCACGTCGGCATGGTGACGGCCGCCGCCAGCGTGTTCACGATGATGAACAGGCAGACGCGGGCGACCGTGAGCCCGAGCTGCCGGTACATGAAGACGGGATAGAACGGGCCCAGGCAGTTGTACGCGAAGCCCCAGACGGCGCCGAAGACGATGAACCGCATGAGCGAGCGGTGGCGCCAGACGACCAGCCATTGCTCCCGCCTGGGCCGCGGCGGCGCCGGGCTCTCGTCCACGACCCCCACCTTCATCTTGTGCTGGGCGACGATCGACCAGACGCGCAGGCCGACCGCGGACACGAACACGCCCTGGAGCGCGATGAGCGCATCGTGCGTCGCGCGCAGGGCGCCCCAGACGAGGACGAGAAACAGCACCGTGGCCGCCTGGATCAGGCCGTTGCGGTAGCCGAAGAACTTGCCGCGAATGCGCTCGGGCGACCATTCCTGGGTCCAGGAATTCCACGCCACCCCGTTGACGGAGGCCAGCAGGCTGAAGCCGAGGAAAAAGGCGAAGAAGGCCGGCGTGCTCGCCGCAGGCCGGTCGCGGGGCAGGAAGGGCAGCATCAGCGTCATTCCCAGCCAGCCGGCGGCATTGGCCCAGGCGGCCCACAGGGTGACGGCGCGCGCCGGCCGGCGGTGCATCAGCAGGGGAAGCAGGAAGATCTGGAGGAAGTTGCACCAGAACGGCAGCGAGACGATCAGGCCGTAGGAGGAGGCGGTCAGGTGGTAGAAGTCGGTGAGCAGCGCCGCGACGATGAAGTTGCCCGGCAGCCACAGGTAACAGAGCGGCGAGGACGCCACGCCGTCGATGATCGACAGGGTGAGCACGCGGCGGAGCGCCGGCCCGCGGGGTTGGCCCGTGGAGAGGTTCACGCCATGCGACCCGGGCCGGCCACGATCGGCCGTCCCCGGAAGCCCGCGTGCCGCCGTTCCCGACGAGCATCGCCGCCCGTCTGCCGGCGCCGGGTCCGCCAGCCTCGCCTTTCGGCGCTGGATCGTCCCTCCTGTTGTTCGTGCGCACGCATCGCCAATCGCGCCGGATCAAGGCGACCGAATTTCGTTCCGTCAATACCGTCGCGCTCGCCCGCTCGCTGGTCGGCAGGTACCTGGTCCGGGCGACGCCGGCGGGGCCGGTGGCGCGCATGATCACGGAGGTCGAGGCGTATCACAGCACCAGGGACCGTGCCTGCCATGCCAGCCGCGGGCGCACCCGCCGCACCGAGACGCTCTTTGCGGCGGGTGGCGTCTGGTATGTTTACCTCTGCTACGGCGTGCACGAGATGCTCAATCTCGTCACCGGGCCGCGCGACTTCCCGGCGGCGGTGCTGATCCGCGGGCTCGACGACATCCGCGGACCGGGCCGGGTGACACGCGCGCTGGGGATCGACCGCCGGTGGAATGGCGTCCGTTGCGGCGTGGCGGGCGGCCTGTGGATCGAGGACCGCGGCGTGCGGGTACCGCGGCGGGCCGTCGCGGTCACGCCCCGCGTGGGCGTCGATTATGCGGGCCCGGTGTGGGCGGCACAGCCGTGGCGGTTCGTCCTGCGGCCGGATTTTACGGTGTGACCGGGACGGCGATGGCCCGTTGGGGCCCGCCGTGCGCAGGTTTGTGTTCGGAGCCGGACCGCCCAGAGTTGGGGAACATGAAGTTCCCGGGCACGTTCGGCCTCTACACCGACTACTACGAGCTGCTGATGGCGCAGGGGTACTTCCTGGCCGGCCGGCAGTCCGAGCCGGCGGTGTTCGACTATTTTTTTCGGAACAACCCCTTTGATAGCGGCTACACGGTCTTCGCCGGCCTGCACGATCTGCTGCCGGCGTTGCAGGCGCTCCGATTTGGGAGCGACGACCTCGACTACCTGCGTTCGCTGGGCTTTCGCGACGAGTTCCGCCGGTACCTGGCGGACTTTCGTTTTCGCGGCACGATTCGCGCCTGCCGCGTGGGCGAGTTCGTGTTTCCGCTGGAGCCCATGGTGCGGGTCGAGGGCGGGCTCGTCGAGACGCAGTTGATCGAGACGCTGCTGCTGAACGTGCTGAATTTCGAGTCGCTGGTGGCCACCAAGGCTGCGCGCATCCGCCAGGCGGCCGGCAGCCGCACCGTGGCCGAGTTCGGACTGCGCCGCGCCCAGGGGCCGGGCGGCATCCAGGCCAGCCGCGCGGCAATCATCGGCGGGCTCGACTCCACGTCCAATGTCTTCGCCGCCCGCGCCTACGACCTCGCGCCGTCGGGCACGCAGGCCCACAGCTGGATCCAGAGCTTCGACGACGAGCTGGCGGCGTTTCGGGCCTTCGCCGACCTCGATCCGGATCCGTGCGTGCTGCTGGTCGACACCTACGATACGTTGGGCAGCGGGGTGCCGAATGCGATCACCGTGGCCCGCGAGATGGCGGCGCGTGGCCGCCGTTTGGCCGGTGTGCGGCTCGACAGCGGCGACCTGGCCTACTTGAGCCGGCGCGCCCGCCAAATGCTGGACAATGCCGGCCTGCCGGAGGTGAAGATCGTCGCCTCGAACCGGCTCGACGAGCATGTCATCCGCAGTCTGCTGGATCAGGGCGCGCCCATCGATGTCTTCGGCGTGGGCACGGCCCTGGCCACGGGCGCCCCGGATGCGGCGCTGGACGGCGTCTACAAGCTCTGCCTGAGCGGCGGCCGGCCGCGGCTGAAGTTCTCGGAGAATCCGGAGAAGATGTCCCTGCCGGGGCGGAAGCGCCCGGTGCGCGCCGTCGACGGCCACGGCCTGTGGGTGGCGGACGCCATCGCGCTCGACGACGAGGAGCGGGCGGGGGTCATCCACCACCCGGCACATGTCGAGGTCCGCAGCAATCTGGACGACTGCGGGCAGCAGGAACTTCACGAGCTGGTGATGAAGGACGGCGAACCCTGCGGGCCGGTGCCGGCCGTGGGCGAGATTGCGGCCTACGTGCGCCGGCGGCTGCTGCAACTGCCGCCCGAACACCGCCGCTTCGAGCATCCGCACCTCTATCGCGTCGGCATCACCGCCCGCCTGCTGGCCCTGCGCACCGAACTGGCGGAGGCCGGCCGGCCGCGGCCGGGCTGAGCCGGCTTCGCGCGTCCGTGAGCCCACTGACCTCCCGGATCTTTTGACAGCCGCATCTGCATCCATCCATCTCGTCTGAAGGGGTCAGGTTGTACATTTGGCCCTAAGCTTGCATAGCTCCGGGCCGGGCCTGACTTGGTGTCGCATCGCAGAGACAAGGCGGCTGGTGTACGCGGGCCGACCGAAGCCAAGTCGTTCGGCCAGCCACGGGTTTGAGGCCGAGGAAATCTCCTTCAAGTACGTGGCAAGCGCTACCTTCCAGCGGGCCGATTTTGGGCCGTGATCAAGGTCGCCTTCGGTTCTGCCCAGAACCCGCAACGCTTGCTGCAATCTGGACTCCCAACGGACTGCCTGGATCTCCCTGGCACCTTCCTTCCTCCATGCCCGGGAGTCCGCGACCAGATCGTGCTGACTAACGAGCACCTTTCGAAACTCGGCGCTACCCAGCAACCAGCCGCGGCTCAATGAGACATATGCTCTGCCAGAACCGGCCGGTCCCTCGGCGGCCTGCCAGGCCAGATGCTCGGCATATGCCTTCCAGCCGCGACAGTCGTCGCTCAACCCGCCCGCCTCCCACAATGCCGTTTCCGGATGCAGGAAACCCGGACGCCGGCCCGGGCGACACAAATACCAGTAGGATGAATGCCGATACTCGTCCAACCGATCTGCCGGCACCACGCCGGCGCGAACGGGATTTAGGTGGAGGTAGTCGCATACTGCGCCCAGAGCAGTCTCCCTTTCAATTACCAGGGCCTTGTAGCGCCCCTGGAACAAATGCCCACGCTCATCCCGAAGGCGGTTGAATCGATTAGCAAAAGTGGCCTGCAGCCACTGCATTCCCGTCACCAGGTTTCCCTCAGGGGTCTCGACCGCGAGGTGAAAGTGGTTCCGCATCACCACGAAAGCGTGCAGGAACCACCTCTGTCTTGCACAAGCGTCGAACAAAGCGTCTTCGAAGGCGGCCTTTGCCCCTTCGGTGGCGAACACATCGCCTCGATAGTTGCCGCGGTTGATCACGTGATAGGCCGCTCCCGGGAATTCGAGCCGCAGTCTGCGTGGCATTCTGCCATCATAATAAAAACCGTCTCAGAACGGCAATGCGAAATGTACAACCTGACCCCTTTAGCGGGGATGGGCCCCTTTAGCGGGGATGGGTCGGAACGGACTGCACCTGCGGCATCAAACGTCGGCGTGCGGTTCGGCCTTGAGCACCGCACGCACCGCGGCCAGCACGTCGGCGACCGGGATCGCATCGGTGGAATCCCCGCGGCGGACCACGCGGACATGGTCGCCGGGCGGAGCCCACATGGCGGGATCGGTCGGGCCGAAGAGCAGCACGCACGCGGTGCCGACGGCGGCCGCGAGGTGACTCACGCCGCTGTCGTGACCGATGAACAGCCGGCAGGCCGCCAGTCGAGCCGCCAGCTCCGGCAATGGAAGCGACTCGGCGACGGTGACCGTCCCGGCTGTCCGGGACGAAAGCGACGCCGCCAGGGCCGGGACGATGCCACGGTCCGCCTCGCCGCCGATCAGGAGGATCGGCCCGTCGATCGCCGCCGCCAGCTCCGCCCAGCGTTCCGGCGGCCAGTTCTTCCGCGGCGAGCCGGAGCCGGGATGGATCGCGGTGGCGGGCACCGCCGGCAGGTCGCGCGCAGTGGCCTCCTCGGGGAGCAGAATCCGGCTGCGAAAGTCGTCGGTCGACAAGCCGAGCC
>JBJKRV010000233.1:0-5756 GCA_046704465.1 Opitutaceae bacterium
GCTCCTCTGCGTGTTCAGTCCCAACCTGCTCGCGCACGGCGGGCTGATCACCTCCGACATGGCGGCCACCGCGGGCTTCTGCGCCGCCACCCTGGCGTGCTGGCGCCTGGCCCACCGGGTCACGCCCGGCCGCCTGGTCATCGCCGGCGCGGCCGCCGGATTCCTGGCTCTGGCGAAGTTTTCCGCCGCCGCGTTTGCGCCCGTTCTCGTGGTCCTCCTGCTGGTCCGCCTCGGGCGCGCGACGCCGCTGCCGCTGCGGGTGGGCGCCACCCGTTGGTGGGTTCGCGGCTGGCGCCGGGCCGTGATCCTTCTTGCCGCCTACGCGACCGTGGTGCTGGTCGCATTCGCCTGCATCTGGGCGGCCTTTGACTTTCGCTACGCGGCCGCGCCGCCGGATGCGCCGGCCGGCGCCCGCTTCAGCGCGCCGTGGAGCGAAGTGCTGCTCGAGTCGCCGGCGATCCATCCGCCCGCTGGCGACGCGCTGCCGGGCGTCGATTTCAATCCCGGAAAGCTGCGGGCCGGGTGGCTGCAGCACCTCATCGAAAACGTCCGCGCGCACCGCTTGCTCCCCGAAGCCTACCTCTACGGCCTGGCCTACGTCGCCCGTTTCTCCGCCTGGCGGCCGGCGTTCCTGGCCGGCCGCACCGGCACCACCGGCTGGTGGTGGTATTTTCCCTTCGCCTTCGCCATCAAGACGCCGCTGGCGCTCTTCGGCCTGCTCGCGCTCGCCGGCACGGCGCTGGCGATCTGGCCGCGCCGCCGCGGCCCCACCGCGCGCGGCCGCCTGCTCTACCGGCTGACACCGCTGGGCGCCTTGTTGATCGTCTACGGGGCCTTCGCCATCGGCAGCCATCTCAACATCGGCCTCCGGCACATCCTGCCGCTCTACCCCGCTCTCTTCATCCTGGCCGGGGCCGCCGGTCGGTTCTTCCAGCGCGGCCACGTCGCGGCCGCCACCCTCGTCGTCGCGCTGCTGGCCTGGTTCGCCGGCGAGTCGTGGTGGATCCGGCCCAGTTACCTCGCCTACTGCAATGAACTCATCGGCGGACCCAGCCAGGGCTACCGTTACCTGGGCGACAGCTCGCTCGACTGGGGACAGGATCTGCCCGGCCTCAAGGTCTGGCTCAACCGGCACGCGCGGCCGGGCGAAGCCGTCTACCTCTCGTATTTCGGCTCGGGCGATCCGACCTACTACGGGATTCACGCGACGCGGATCGGCGACGACTTCTTCGACCTGCGGCCGCGGCCCGCGATGCCGCCGATGGGCCCCGGCCTGTACTGCCTGAGCGCGACCATGTTCCAGCACGTCTACACTCTCGCCCGCGGACCGTGGTCCGCCGCCTACGAACGCGATTACGAACGCCTGAATCGCTGGTACGGAAAATTCCTCCAGAATCCCGACATCGACCGGGCGCGCGCACTCGACGGCGCGGCCCTCACCCGCCGCCAGGCGCTCGGCCGCCTCGAGCGGCTGGAGCAACTGCGCTTCGCGCGCCTGTGCGACTTCCTGCGCGATCGCCCCCCGGACGCGGAGGTCGGCTATTCGATCCTCATCTACCACCTCGGCGCCGGCGACATCAGGCGGGCCCTGACCGGGCGGCCCGCGCCGCCATGACCCCCGCCCGCACCATCGCCTCCATGCGGCGCCACCCCGGCCGCGTGGCCGCCCTGATTCTGGTCGTGTACTGGGTGATGGCGGTCACGGCCTCGGTTAATTTCTGCGCCGCCGGCGACGAGACGTTTCATATTGCCGGCGGCCTCGCCTACTGGCGCTTCGGTGAAAACGAACTGCAGCCGGAGAACGGCAATCTCCCCAAACGGTGGATGACGCTGCCGCTGCTGCTGTCAAAGGTCCACTGGCCCGATGAGCGCCATCCCATGCCGCAGAGCGCGGCGGGCGCGGCCATCGGCTACCGCCTGTTCTATGACTCGGGCAATCATCCCGTCCTGATGCTGGTGGAGGCGCGCGCGATGATCGCTCTGCTCGGCGTCGGGCTTGGGGCGCTCATCTGGTGGTGGGCGCGCCGTCTGTGGGGCGAGGGTGCGGCCCTCCTCGCGGTCGGGCTGTTCGCGCTGTCTCCCACCCTGCTCGCCCAGGGCGCGCTGGCGACGTCCGACCTGGCCGTCAGCCTGTTCTTCCTCGCGGCGGTCACGACGTACTGGCGGATGTTGGAGCGGGCCTCCCCGGGGCGGGTCCTGGCGTGCGGGCTGGCGGTCGGCGCCTTGTTTCTCACCAAGATGTCGTGCGTCCTCGTCCTGCCAATGATGGTTGTGCTGGCCATCATCCGCGTTGGCGCGGGCGGCCCGGTATCCTGGCCCCTGCGGCACGGGTGCGCCACCAATTCCCGGACGGGCCGGATCGCCGCCATCGGCGCGGCGACACTCGCCGCCGGCCTGGTGGCGTGGATCACGGTCTGGGCCATGTTCGGCTTCCGCTTTCCCATGTTTGGCGCCAGGACCGAGCCCCATATCGTCCTCGACACACCGTGGTCTGCCCTGACGGCGTCCGACCCGTTGACCTTCCGGGTGATCGACTTCTTCCGCGATCATCACCTGCTGCCCGAGGCCTGGCTTTACGGGCTCGCGAGCACCCTTGACTCCCTGGCCACCCGGCCCGCTTTTCTCAACGGCGCCTTCAGTATCCACGGATGGCCCTGGTATTTTCCCTATGCCTTCCTGGTCAAGACGCCGCTCCCGCTGCTGGGGTTGGCGCTCCTCGGAGCCTGGGCGGCCCTCCGCCGCCGAGGGAACGAATCGTTGCCGGCGGCGGTGCCCGCGTCCGGTGCGGTTCCCGCCGCCGCGACGTCCCTCTGGTACGCCGCCAGCCCTCTCGTCGTCATGTCGGCCGTCTACTGGCTCTATGCCGTCACCAGCCATATCAACATTGGCGAACGGCACGTCCTGCCGGGCATCACTCCGATGTTCGTGCTGGCGGCCGGCGCCGCGGAGTGGGTCCGCGGCCGCGGATCGCGGCTCCGCACCCTGGCCGTATCGGTCCTGACCATCTGGCTGGCGGTGGAATCGTGGTATATCCGACCGTATTATCTCGAGTACTTCAACGAGCTGGCCGGCGGGCCGCGTCAGGGCTACCGCCACCTCGTGGACAGCAACCTCGACTGGGGGCAGGACCTGCCCGCGCTTGCGCATTGGCTCGATCACCATGCCCCCGCCCGCACGCCCGTGTACCTCGCCTATTTCGGCCCGGGTGATCCCGCCGCGTCCGGCGTCTTTTGCAGGCGCATCCTCAATATCACGTTTTCGCCGTATCCGGTGCCGATCTCCCTCCGGCTCACCGGCGGCCTGTATTGCATCAGCGCCACGCTGTTTCAGGGCGTCTATACCAAGACACCGGGACCATGGACGCCCGCATACGAGCATCTGTATCGTGAGCTCACCCGCCGCCGCGCCGACGGCCACCTGACCACGGCGCAGGCCGTCGACCTCTTTCACCTGCGATTCGGCCGGCTGCGCCGTTTCCTTGCCCACCGCCGGCCGGATGCCATGGCCGGATATTCGATCCTCATCTTCCGCCTCACCGATGCCGAGGTCGCCCAGGCGCTGCGCGTACCGCCCGCTTCAATGCCGGCGAAGAATCATCGCTGAGACTTCCCATGATCGTCCTCGTGGTGCTGCAGTGCGTGCTGACCTTCGGTCTCCTGGTCTTCGGACTGGGTTTGCCGATCGTGGTCCGTCTTCCGCTGCGCACCGACGAGAAGCTCGGGCTCGCTCCGGCGGCCGGCCTCATCGTCATCTACCTCGCCGCGTTCGCGATCTATGCCCTAGACGTTCCGTCCTGGTGTTTTCTGATCCTGCCCGCCGCGGCGCTGACCGGCGTCATCGCCCGGCGCGCGGTCATCCGCGACCTGCTGCGCGACCCGGAAACCCGCCGGCTCCTGGCCGCCGTTGCGATCTGGGCCGGCTGGGTGCTCGGATTCCTCGCGTTGGTCCGCTCCTATTTCGGGGTGGGCGCCGGGGCGACCGGGGACTGGGTCGAACACTTTCAGCGCGCGGAGTTCTTTCTCGGCCATTGGCCCCTGGACTATCGCTTCATCTGGCTGTACCCGCTCCCGGCCCGGCCGCCGCTCGCCAACCTGGCAACCGGGGCGTTCCTGGCCCTGACACAAAGGGACTTTGTCTGTTTTCAGGCGTTTGCCGCCCTGGAAAGCTCGCTGGTGTTCCTGCCGGGCTGGCTTCTGTGCCGACGGTTCAATGCCGCACCCAGCGCGGTGCGCGTCTTCCTCCTCGTGTGCATGGCCAATCCGCTCCTGCTGCACAACGCGACTTACCCCTGGACCAAGCTAATCACCGCCTACTTTGTTCTCTGCGGCGCGTACCTTTTTCTTGAAGGGCTCGACCGGCGGCAGCGCGGTTATTTCGCCGCATGCTTCCTGCTCCTGTCGGCGGGTCTGCTCGCCCACTACTCCGCGGGTCCCTACGGCGTGGTCCTCGCCGCGATCTACCTGCTGGCCCACCGGCGCCAGTGGTTCCACCGTGCCTTTCTGGCCTCCACCGGCCGGCTGATCGTGGTCTCGCTCCTGCTCCTGGCCACCTGGTTCGGCTGGTCGTGGCGGCATTACGGGTGGCGCGAGACCGTCGCCTCCAACACCGCGGTGACCGCGACTCACGCGTCGTCCCTCGGTGACTTCGCGGAGCAGAAGCTCGGAAATCTCGTCTCGTCCCTGGTGCCGCGCCCCCTGCGCGACACCGCCGGGGGACCCGGCGAGTTGTTCAGCCCGCTCGCCACGCTGGACCAGGTCGGCTATCAGTTCTACCAGCTCACGCTCCCATTTGCCTTCGGCGTCACCGGCTTTGTCTTTCTGATCTGGCGCCTCGGGCGCAGCCTGCGGCGGTCGGCGGAGGCACCGCCTACCGCGTCTGTCCGGCGCCGTTTCTGGCTCGGTTTCGTCCCGGCGGTGATTCTCGTGGGGGTGGTCGTCAATGGCGCCTACGACCGGTACGGAGTCGCCCACATCTGCCTCCAGCCCCTGGTTGTGCTTGGACTCGCGTTTCTGGCCGCGGAAGTGCCGCGTCTGTCCGGGCGCCTCCGGCGCATCTTTTGGGCGGGGGTGACGCTCGATTTTCTGTACGGCGTCGCGCTGCACTTCGCCGCCGAACATGCCGGCGCCGCCTTGCTGCGGCCGGGAAGCCCCCTGCTGGCGGGCGGACGGATCGCCCACCACGCCCTGCCCGCGACCTGGACCGTTGTCTGGCTGAGCAATCTGCTCGCCAAGTTTTACTTCGGTTTGAGCTTTATCGGCGACCACAGTCCGCCAACGTGGACGCTGGTGGCCTTTCTCGGTTGCCTCCTCGTGCTGGTCCTCCGCCTTCGGCCGGCCCGCACCGGAACCGCGCCCTGACCGCCGCCACGCCCGATCCGCCGCCCGCGTCCTCTTGTGAATCCCGTCTTTCGCCTGCTCGAGTGCCTCGCCATCTTCCTGGGCGTCGTTTTCGGACTGGGCCTTCCGCTGGTGGCCTCGTTGCGCCTCACCCCGTCGGAGAAGATCGGGGCGGGTGCCGCCACCGGGATTGTGGTCCTGTATCTGTTTGCCCTCCTGCGTTACTGGCTGCACCTGCCGGCGGCCGTCTGCCTGCTGGCCCCGGCGCTGGCGGCGGCGGCGGTGGCCGTTCGCTGGCGCGCCTGCCGGACCCTGCTGCAGGATCCGCCGGCCCGCCGCATGCTCGGCGCCTACCTGCTGGTGGCCGCCTGGTGTCTGGGATTCCTCGCATTGGTCCGCAGCTATTCCGGCGGGGGCTGG
>JBJKRV010000234.1:0-9720 GCA_046704465.1 Opitutaceae bacterium
GGTCTGGACGGGTTCCGGGTGCTTGCCAGCGACACCGGGAACCCGGCGGCGATTCACCTGCCGCCGGATCAGTTCGCCTGCGACGAGTGCCTGGCCGAGCTGAACGATCCGACCAGCCGCCGCCACCGCTACCCGTTCATCAACTGCACCCAGTGCGGCCCCCGTTATTCGATCCTGCGCGAGCTGCCGTACGACCGGCCACGGACGACCATGGCACCCTTCCGGATGTGTCCGGCGTGTCAGCGCGAATACGACGATCCGGCGGACCGGCGTCACCACGCTCAGCCCAACGCGTGCCCGGTGTGCGGACCGCACGTCGAGCTCCAGGATCCCGCGGGCCGCGTCCTGGCGGCCCGGGAGGCGGCCATCGCCGCCGCCGCCGAAGCGCTGCGCGGCGGCCGGATTGTGGCGGTCAAGGGCCTCGGCGGATTCCACCTGATGGTCGATGCCGCCGACGAGTCCGCCGTGGACGAACTGCGGCGACGGAAACATCGCGAGGAGAAACCGCTGGCCGTCATGTTTCCAACCCTCGAGGCGCTGGAGCAATCGGCGGTGCTGGACAGCGACGACCGGCGCCTCCTCTCGACCCCTGCCGCCCCAATCGTGCTGGTGCGGCGCCGCGGCGACGCCCGGCTGGCGGCATCCGTGGCGCCGGGGAATCCCTGGATTGGGGCCCTGCTGCCATACACCCCGCTGCACCTGCTCCTGCTGCAGGCGGTCGACCGGCCGGTGGTGGCGACGAGCGGCAATCTCTCCGAGGAACCGCTCTGCATTGACAACGCGGAGGCCCGACGACGGCTGGGTGTGATCGCCGACCTGTTCCTCGTACACGACCGCGAGATCTCCCGCCCGGTGGACGACTCCGTGATTCGGCGGGCGGCGGCCGGCGCGGTGATGATCCGACGGGCGCGGGGGTTCGCGCCCACCCCGATCGATCTCCCATCCGATTCCGACAGCCCCGCGCCCCTGCTCAGTGTCGGCGGGCAGCTGAAGAGCACGGTGGCCGTGACCGCAGGACATCGATTGATGGTCAGCCCGCATATTGGCGACCTGTCCAACCCCGTCTCGGTCGAGGCGTTCCACCGGGCGGTCGACCTGCTCGGCTCGCTCTATCCGGCCCGGATCGCGCGGGTCGCCTGCGATGGGCATCCGGATTACGCCTCC
Organism: Opitutaceae bacterium; assembly: GCA_046704465.1. Lineage (GTDB taxonomy): Bacteria > Verrucomicrobiota > Verrucomicrobiia > Opitutales > Opitutaceae > Fen-1467. The sequence goes on from JBJKRV010000234.1 coordinate 1,165, forward strand.
ACCCGGTTCGCCATGGCGTTGGGCGTGCCCGTGGTGTCGGTTCAGCACCATCTCGCGCACATTCTTGCGTGCCTGCTCGAGCATGACGGCGGACCTTCACGCGTGTTGGGCGTGGCCTGGGATGGCACCGGTTACGGACCCGACGGCACCGTCTGGGGCGGCGAATTCATCGTGGTGGACCGTACCGCCCGTTCGGCGCGCCGGGTGGCCCGCCTGCGCCCCTTCCGCCTGCCCGGCGGCGAGGCGGCCGTGCGGGAACCGCGGCGAAGCGCCCTGGGGCTGCTGCATGACTTTTTTGAGGGCGACCAGGACCGCCTGTTTCCGCTCGCCCGGACGCTGGGCTTCCGGGATGCCGAAACGTCCGTGCTGTTGTCGCTGCTGGACCGCGGGATGCACGCACCGATCACGAGCAGCGTCGGGCGTCTGTTCGACGGGCTGGCCGCGTTGTCAGGTCTGCGCACCCGCTGCACGTACGAGGGGCAGGCGGCGATGGAACTGGAGTTCGCCGCGGACGCCGCGAAGAAGCACGAAGCCGGTGTGACCTTTCCGGTCCATTCGCACGGCGATTTTCCCCTTCAGGAGATCGACTGGCGGCCGCTCGTCGCTGCGGCGCTGGCCCGAAAACGCGACAACCCGGCGGCAGCGGCGGCGCAACTGCACCGCGCACTCGCCCGGAGCGCGTCCGAAATCGCCGGTCTGGTCGGAATCGACACGGTGGTTTTGAGCGGAGGTTGTTTCCAGAACGCGCACCTGTTGGACGCGACCTGCCACGAGGTCCGGCAGGCCGGCTTCAACGTACTCTATCATCGGACCTTGCCGCCCAACGACGGGAGTCTGTGCGCCGGGCAGGCACTCGCGGCCCTGTGGGGAATAACAGCCGTCGCCTCCTGATGCGACGCGGCGCGGCGCCCCCTCTTTCATGGGGGTCTTGTCATTGCAGGCGTTGACCGGTCTGACTCCGTAAAATCTCCTATGAGAAGCTAAACTAATCTCAGAGATTCAAACACGAAAAACAAGAGCCAAGGAGGATCCGCCAGATTCCCCACGGTTCACCGAAGACCTCGTTCCGTCGTCCCCTTTCCGGGATGAGAGTCATTCCCGGCAGCTCAGAATCGCATGGACGTGAAAATCACCACCTTAAATTCCCTGCATTCATCGTCTTAGTTGAAGATCTGGAACGATGATTCGCATCGCCTTGATCGAACCCTGGCAACTATGATCGACCGGGCAGAGCGCTCCCAGACACCTATTCACGCGTCGTTATGCCTGGGTGCAGTCACCTTCTAAGCTATTAGTCATAGTTATTTAACTGGAACTACACCGGCGAAGTGCTACGCATGGTTGTCAACGCGCGAGGCCAATATGGCCAAGCGCCTTTCCGACGATCTCCACTCTTCAGCCTCCCAAATTCCGCACGAGCGTCGCGCAACTTCAGGCCCTTGGGCGCGGCCACCCGGGCTTTCCGTTCGTCCGCACTATCCCGTCCGGGGCAACCATGACATGCCATGATTGATCTGAAACGAACGATCAAATACGAGTCCGACCGGACTCGAGGATTCGGGCGCGACGTGATGCAGGTTCCCGGGTGTGAGCAACTGGAGAACTGCATCCAGTGCGGCACCTGCTCCGGGATTTGTCCCCTGAGCATCTACATGGACCACACGCCGCGCCAGGTCATGGAGTTGACGAGGTCGGACTTCAAATCCGAGGTGTTGCAGAGCACGACCATTTGGCTGTGCGCCTCGTGCTATGCTTGCACCGTGAGCTGCCCGAAGCAGATCCGGATCACGGACATCATGTACGAGCTGAAGCAACGGGCCATCCATGAGGGCTACTATCCGACGCGATTCCCCATTCCGGTGCTGGCCCGCGAATTCAGCGAAATGGTGCGCCGCAACGGCCGCATCAGCGAGCTGCGTCTGGTCATCCTGCTATTCCTGAAAACCAACTGGTTCGCAGCCCTGGCCAACTGGCGCCTGGGCATCGACCTGTTGCGCACCGGCCGATTTTCCCTGGCCAATGAACGGATCAGAAATCGCGACGACATCGCGCGCATGCTGGCCGCCGTGGACGGAAAGAAAGGCTCCTGACATGAAGTACTCCTACTTTCCCGGTTGTTCGCTGAAAGGGCTGGGCCGCGCCTACGAGGAATCGCTGCTGCCCGTGCTGCGCCACCTGGGTGTCGAGGTCGAGGAACTGGACGATTGGAACTGCTGCGGCGCGACGGCATACATGGCCGTCGACGAGGCAAAGGCCTGCGTGCTCGCCGCCCGCAACCTGGCGCTGGCGGAGCGCAGCGGCCTGGGCCAGATCATGGCGCCTTGCGCCGCCTGCTACCTGGTGCTGAACAAGACCAAGCATTATTTCCAGGAGTCCCCGGCGATGCACGAGACCATCAACCGGGCGCTGGGAGAGGTCGGCCTGCGTTATGCGGGCGACACGCCCGTGCGCCACCCGCTCGACATCCTGCTCAACGACGTCGGTCTCGACGCCATTCGGCGCAAGGTGCGCCACCCGCTGAAAGGGTTGAAGGTGGCCCCCTATTATGGCTGCCAGATTGTGCGCCCCTACGCGACCTTCGACGACCAGGACAATCCCACCACGATGGACCAACTCCTGGAAGCGTTGGGGGCCACCATCGTCCGATTTCCCCTCAAGACCAAGTGCTGCGGAGGCAGCCTCACCGGAACCGTAGCCAAGGCCGGCATCCGGATGGTCTACATCCTTCTCAATGAGGCCAAGAAACGCGGCGCCGACTGCCTGGCCACGGTGTGCCCGCTCTGTCAATTCAACCTCGACGCCTACCACGCCCAGGTGAAGGCCCAGTACGGCGACGTGCTGGTTCCCACCGTTTATTTCACCCAACTGATGGGGCTCGCCTTCGGGCTGCCGGCCAGGGATTTGAGCCTTCATCGGGCCGCCATCCCCTTCCGGTGGCGCCCGGCCCCAACCGCGGTCCCCCAGGCCGCCGGCGTCGCGGCGCCGGCCTGAACGCGAACTTCAACCCCCGTCCACGACATCTGCCATGGTCAGCTCGAACCTGGAAGTCCGGATCGGATTCTATGTCTGCCACTGCGGGCACAACATCGCCAGCATGGTGGATTGCCCGGAAGTGGCGCGCTACGTCGGGAAACTGCCGCGCGTCGTTCTTTCGCGCGACTACAAGTACATGTGCTCCGACCCGGGGCAGGAACTCATCCAGAAGGACATCCAGGAGTTCGGACTGAACCGGGTCGTGGTCGCCTCGTGTTCCCCGCTCCTGCACGAGCACACCTTCCGCAAGGCCGTCGCCGCCGGCGGACTGAACCCGTTCTTTTTCCACATGGTGAACATCCGCGAACACGATTCGTGGGTGCACACCGACCGGGCCGAAGCCACCGCCAAGGCCAAGGCCCTGGCCCGGGCCGCGATCGAACGGGTGGCCCACCACCGGGCCCTGGAGGTGAAAAGCGTCCCGATCCACCCCGACGTTCTCGTGGTCGGGGGCGGAATCGCCGGGATTCACGCGGCCCTGACCCTGGCCAACGCCGGGCGCAAGGTCTACCTGGTCGAGCGCGAGCCCTCCATCGGCGGGCACATGGCGAAATTCGACAAGACCTTCCCGACGCTGGACTGCGCCGCCTGCATCCTGACCCCGAAGATGTCGGAGGTGGGCGCCCACGAGAACATCACGCTCTGGAGCTATTCCGAGGTGGTGAAGACCGACGGCTACGTCGGCAACTATACCGTCACCATCCGGCGCAAGCCGCGTTACGTGAACGAGGAGCTCTGCACTGGCTGCCAGGAATGCATCGGCAACTGCATCTACAAGGAGCCCAAATTCACCGATGAATTCAACGAGGGCCTGGGCAAGCGCAAGCCGATCTACATCCCGTTTCCGCAGGCGACACCCCAGGTGGTGCTGATCGACCCGCAGGTCTGCCTCAACTTCAAACGCGGCGTCCTGACGGACCGGTGCAAGAAGACGTGTGTCGAGGCCTGCGGTGATCGCAAGGCCATCGATTTCACGCAGAAGGAGGAGCTGAAGGAGATCAAGGTTGGCACGATCATCATTGCCACCGGCTTCCGGGCCTTCGACGTCCGCCGCACCCCGCAATACGGGTACGGCACGTTTCCCAACGTCTACACGGCGCTGGAAACCGAGCGTCTGGTCAACGCCTCGGGTCCGACTTCCGGCGAGGTCGTGCTGCGCGACGGGCGCCGCCCCCGGGCGATCGGCATCATCCACTGCGTCGGCTCGCGCGACCGCAACACCAACCGCTGGTGCTCCCGCGTCTGTTGCATGTACTCGATGAAGCTCGCCCATCTGCTCAAGGAGCACACCGAGGCGGAGATCTACAATTTCTACATCGACATCCGGGCTCCGGGGAAGGGCTACGAGGAATTCTACGACAAGCTCAACGAAGAGGGCGTTCATTTCATCCGCGGCCGCGTGGGCGAGGTCACCGACTGGGCGATGACGCCCGAGGAGGAGGACAAGCTGGTCATCCGGGTCGAGGACACCCTCGCCGGGTTCGTGCGCCGCATCCCCGTGGACATGGTCGTCCTCGCCACCGGTCTGGAGCCGCAGCCGGATGCCCAGGACGTTCGGCGCCTGTTCAACATGAGCTGCGGCACCGAAGGTTTCTTCCTGGAGCGCCACCCGAAACTGGCCCCGGTGAACACCTTCACGGACGGGGTTTTCATCGCCGGATGCTGCCAGGGGCCCCGTGACATCCCCGACACCGTCGCGCAGGCCGGCGCCGCCGCCGCCGAGGCGCTGGCCCTGATCGATCGCGGCCAGGTCGAACAGGAACCCAACACCGCCCGGGTCCTCGACGACTGCTGCGGCTGCAAGTCGTGCCTGCCCCTCTGCCCCTACACGGCCATCACCTTTGACGAGCCGACCCAGAAGGCGGTGATCAACGAGGCGCTCTGCAAGGGCTGCGGCACCTGCGTCGGCGCCTGTCCGTCCGGCTCGATCGTCCAGAACCTCTTCGAGGACGAGGAGGTGTTCAGCGAAATCCAGGGAGTGCTCGCCTATGAGTAAGGAATGGAGTCCACGCATCGTGGCGTTCTTCTGCAACTGGTGCACCTACACGGCCGCCGACCTGGCCGGCGTCTCGCGCCTCAAATACGCGGCCAACGTCCGGGTGATCCGCCTGATGTGCTCCGGGCGCGTGGATCCGCAGTTCATCCTCGATGCCCTGCGCCGCGGCGCCGACGGCGTGCTGATCGGCGGCTGCCATCCCGGCGACTGCCACTACGTCGAGGGGAACTACAAGATGTTGCGGCGCTTTCGCCTCCTGCGGCGCATGCTGCGCGACCTGGGCATCGATGAGCGCCGGGTCCGCCTCGAGTGGATCTCGGCCGCCGAGGGAGAACGGGTGAAGACCGTGATCAACGAAATGACCGCCCAGATCAAGGAGCTCGGACCGCTCGGGCTGCCGGAGAAATTCGAAGCCTGGTATCAGGAGGTGCGTGCGCTGGCGCGCGCGGCCGCCGCGGATCAGGCAGGCGACACGGCCCCAGCCGGCCGGGAGGTGGCCCATGCCTAAGCCCAAAGTTGCGTTCTATTGGTGTGCTTCCTGCGGCGGCTGCGAGGAGACCGTCGTCGACCTCGCGGAGGACATCCTCGGGGTGGTCGAGAAGGTGGACATCGTGCTGTGGCCGGTGGCGATGGATTTCAAGTACAAGGACGTCGAGGCGCTGCCCGACAAATCCATCTTCGCCACCCTCGTCAACGGGGCCATCCGTTCATCCGAACAGGAGGCGATGGCCGCACTGTTGCGCCGTAAGAGCCAATACCTGATCGCCTACGGCTCCTGTGCGCACCTCGGCGGCATCCCCGGGCTCGCCAACCAATTCGAGCGGGAGGAGATCCTGCGGTTCAACTACGAGGAGGCGCCCTCGGTGGTGAACGCGGCCAGGACCCGCCCGCTCGCCGTCTTCGAGGACGACGGCCGCCGACCCCATCTGCCCGAATTGCACCACGTCGTCCGCGCCCTCGACCAGGTCGTGGAGGTGGACTTCACCATTCCCGGCTGCCCGCCCACGCCCAACCTCACCAAGGCCGCGTTCGAGGCGTTGTTGAGCGGAAGCCTGCCGCCGAAAGGCTCCGTGCTCGCCCCGGACCGGGCGCTGTGCGAGGAGTGCGAGCGCAAGGCGACGAAGCCGGCGGATATCGCCTTCACCGAATTCGTGCGTCCCCACCAGAAGCTGCTCGACCCGCAGCTCTGCTTCCTCGCCCAGGGTGTCGTCTGCATGGGGCCCGCCACGCGCAGCGGCTGCGGCGCGCAGTGCACGGGAGGCAACATGCCCTGCACCGGCTGCTTCGGACCGACCTCGCGCGTGCGCGACCAGGGCGCGAAGATCCTCTCCTCACTCTGCTCCAACATCGCCGCCAAGGACGAGGCCGGGGTCGACCGGGTGCTCGACGGGCTTCCCGACCCGGTGGGGACCTTCTACCGCTACGGCCTGGCGAAGAGCCTGCTGCGGCGAAAGGTCGACCTGGCCGCCAACGGCACGAATCCCAAGCCGGTGGCGACTGCCAAGGAACCAGCAACGAGCATCAAATAACAAGCACCGGGAGGATCCGCTGGCATTTGACCTCCGCCTTCCGGTCTCTGCCTTCTCCATGGACGACGCCATCAAACAAGCATTCAACCAGGGTCAGGCGCGGGCGAACGCCACCTATGCCGCGGCCAAGCGCAACATTGTCATCGATCCGATCACGCGCCTGGAGGGCCACGGCAAGATCGACATTTATCTGGACGACCGGGGCGACGTGGAGCGCGCGTATTTCCAGGTCCCCGAGTTGCGGGGGTTCGAGGTCTTCAGCCGGGGCCGGCCCGCCGAAGCGATGCCCCAGATCACCAGTCGCATCTGCGGGGTTTGTCCCACCGCCCACCACATGGCCTCCACCAAGGCGCTGGACGCCCTGTTCCAGGTCGAGCCCACTTCGGCCGGTCGCAAACTGCGCGAGTTGGTCTATCACACCTTCATGCTGGAGGACCACGCCCTCCATGTGTTCGTGCTGGGCGGACCCGATTTCATCGTTGGCCCCGAGGCTCCTCCGGAGCAGCGCAACATCGTCGGCGTGATCGGCAAGGTTGGTCTCGAGGCCGGCAAGCGGGTCATCGCCACCCGGCGGCGCCTGCGCGAACTCATCGCCTACCTCGGCGGCAAGGTCGTGCATCCGGTGCTGGGATTGCCCGGCGGCGTGAGCAAGGCGCTCAAGGCCGAGGATCTCCCCCGGTTCCAGGAACTGGCCCGGGACGCCGTCGAGTTCGCCGAATGGACCCTGGGCGTGTTTCGAAAGATCGTGCTCGAGAACCCCGAGTACGTGAAACTGATCACTTCCGACGAGTTCACACATCGCACCTGCTACCTCGGCATGGTCGACGGGCAAAACCGGGTGAACTTCTACGATGGAATGCTGCGGGTGGTCGACTGCGACGGCCGGGAGATCGCCAAATTCCATCCGAAAGACTACCGGGAGCACATCGCCGAACACGTTGAGCCCTGGAGCTACATGAAGTTCACCTTCCTGAAGCAGCGGGGCTGGCAGGGCTTTGTGGAAGGCCGCGAGACCAGCATTTACGCCGTGGCACCGCTGGCCCGGCTCAATGCCGCCGAGGGCATGGCCACCCCGAAGGCGCAGGCCGCCTATGAGGAGTTCTTCCGGGTGCTCGGGGGCAAGCCCGTGCATCACACCCTCGCCAACCACTGGGCCCGCGTGGTCGAGATGCTCCAGGCGGCCGAACGCATGCACGACCTGCTTCACGATCCGGAGATCACCAGCCCCGAGGTCCGGCGCATACCCACGGCGGTGCCACGGGAGGGCGTCGCGGCCGTGGAGGCTCCCCGCGGCACCCTCTTCCATCATTACCGCACCGACGAGCGCGGACTCATCACAATGGCCAACCTGATCGTCGCCACGGGCAACAATGCCGCCCGCATCGCCCTGAGCGTCGAAAAGGCCGCCAAGGGCCTGATCAAGCAGGGACACGTGACCGAGGGCCTGCTCAACAAGATCGAGATGGCCTTCCGGGCCTACGATCCCTGCCTCGGCTGCGCCACCCACTCCCTGCCGGGCCACACTCCGCTCAAGATCCGCCTCTATAATCCCCGGCACGAACTCGTCCGCGAATTGGTCCAAAGCTGATGACGGCCGCCAAACAGGCCGACTCCCCGCTGCGCGTCGCCGGCGTCCTGATCCTCGGCCTGGGCAACGACATCCTCACCGACGACGCGGTGGGGTTGCACGTCGCACGCCTCGCCCACGACCAACTGGCGGGCGACCCGGGGATCGAGGTCCGCGCCACCACCGAGATGGGGCTGGCTTTGCTGGACGAGATCGCCGGACGGTCGGCGGTGGTGCTCGTGGACTCGGTGCAGACGGGTCGGGCTCCGGCCGGCCATATTCATGAGATCGACGCTGCAACCCTCGCCAGCGTGAGCCCCACCGCTCCGCATATGCTGGGTGTCGGCGAGACCCTGGGCTTGGGACGCATGCTCGGCCTGCCCATGCCGCAGCAGGTGCGTGCCTTTGCCGTTGAAGTCACGGACCCTTAC
>JBJKRV010000235.1:0-9379 GCA_046704465.1 Opitutaceae bacterium
CGCTGGAAGTTCACCAAGGTGTTCGAGTTCTGGGGGCGGCAGACGAGCGAATCGGCCGCCGGCGTCGCCGGCAACATCGTCGGCTTGGCGGGCTTCGAGGATATCGACATCGGCGACACCATCGCGCAGGAGGAGGAGGCGCACGCCCTGCCCTTCACCGAGATCGACCCGCCGACCATCGAGATGCAGTTCTGCGTCAACGACGGACCGCTGGCGGGGCTCGACGGCCGCTACGTCACTTCGCGGCAGCTCCGCGAGCGACTCTTGCGCGAGATGAAGTCGAACATCTCCATCCAGGTCGAGGACTCGGACACCGGCGGCGTGTTCAACCTGAAGGCGCGGGGCTCGATGCAGATCGCGATCCTCGTCGAACAGATGCGTCGCGAGGGCTATGAACTGCTGGTCTCGCGGCCCCAGGTCATCACCCGCACCGAGAACGGCCAGACGCTCGAGCCGTATGAATCCCTCAGGGTCGAGGTGCCCGACGAATGCCTGGGCGGCGTGCTGCAGATGCTGGCCAACCGGCGTGCGCAGATCACCGCGATGCACAACCACCCGCTCGGCACCACCGTCGAGGCCACCGTCCCCACCCGCGGCCTCATCGGCTTCGAGACCGACCTGATGAACTCGACCAGCGGGCGCGGCGTGATGTCCCACCTGTTCAAGGAATACGGCGCCTGGGCCGGACCGGTGCTCACCCGCCTCACCGGCACGCTGGTCGCCACCGAGGCCGGCGAAGCCACCGCCTACGCCCTGGACGGGATCCAGGAGCGCGGAAAACTCTTCCTCGCGCCGGGCGAGCAGGTCTACGAAGGCATGATCGTCGGCGAGAATCCTCGCCAGGACGACATTCCCGTCAACGCCACCCGCGCCAAGCAGCTCACCAACTTCCGCTCCCAGGGCGAGGGCAAGGGCATCCAGCTGACTCCGCCGGTGCGCCTGTCGATTGAAAAGGCGATCGAGTACATCGCCGCGGACGAGTTCGTCGAAGCGACCCCGAAAAACCTCCGGCTGCGGAAGAAGATCCTCCGTCAGACGGACCGTCGGAAGGCCGAACGCGCCGAACGGAAGGCCGGCTGAACCGGATTCAGCCGGCGCGCAAGGTCAGGAGCTGCGTCCGCCCGGGCTCACCAGAACGAGGACTTCTTCTTCGCCTGCTGCGCCTTCGCCTGGGTCAGCTCGGCCGTGGCCTGGTCCAGCTTCTTCTGCAGGTCCGCAGCGTGCGCCATCGCGTCGTCGGCAGCCTTTTTGAACTTGGCCACCTCCTTCTCCGCCATCCCGGCTTCGCTCTGCAGGTCGGTGATCTTGGCATTGGCGTCATCCAGCTGGCCCTGCAGGTCGGAGGCGTGGGCGGCGGCGGCCGAAACCTCGCTGTGTGCCTTCTCCGCCGTCTTGGCCATCGCCTCGTTCGAGGCATCCAGTTGCTTCTGCAACCCGGCGGCCTTCGCCTGGGCGTCCTTCAACTCCGCCGCAAGATGCGTCGATTGGGACCGGGATTCGGCCAGTTCGGTCTGCAGGTTCGCCGCCTCGGCCTTGGCCTTGTCGGCCTCCGACTGCAAGCGGCTGTTCTCCTCCTGGGCCTGGCTCAGGGAGCCCTGAGCGGTCGCGACGTTCGCGTTGAGATTATGAACCTTGGTTCCGAGAACCGCCGCGACAATGATGACGACGATGATCAGGATGATGTTGAAGGTGGCCGCCGCGCTGCTTTTCCGTCCTTGGGAGGGTGCTTGTGGATCACTCATGGCAGAACTGGGTTGAACATGGTTGACGATAGACAATCCTCAGTATAGCCGCCCCGCCGGACGGCTCAAGTCGCGTTTGCCGCCCGGCGCGACGGGTCACCCTTCCGGTTTTCTGCAACCGACCGCACCGCGCCGGGGTACTACCTCGTGATCCGGCGGCCCGGTCTGCGTCTCCGGCGCGGGCCCGCCGGTCGCCCAGCCATGCTCAACGACATCCGCTTCGCCCTCCGCCAGATCGCCGCGCGCCGCTGGTTTTCCCTGGCCGTGATCGCGACCCTCGCGCTCGGCATCGGCATCAACACGACCGTCTTCACCCTCGTCAACGCCGTGCTCTTCAAGCCGGTGCCGATCCCGGGCGGCGAAAGCCTCATCACCGTGGCGGGCAGAAACGCCAGCGATCCCGGCCGTCGGTTCAACGTCTCCTATCCGGACTTCCTCGATTACCGCGCGCAGAACCATGCCTGTTCCGGCCTGGAGGCGGTCGGCGCCTCCCGGGGCGTGCTGAGCGAGGACGGACGGCCGCCCGAGCAGTACTCGCTCGGACGCGTCTCCGCCGGTCTGTTTGGCCTGCTGCACACGCCCCCGCTGCTCGGCCGCGGCTTCACCGCGCAGGACGAGAAACCCGGCGCGCCCGGCGTGGTGCTGATCAGTCACCGCGTCTGGCAGGAGCGCTACGGCGGCGCCCCCGGGGTTGTTGGCCGGACCGTGCGGTGCAACGGCCTGCCCGTCACGATCGTCGGCGTGATGCCGGCCCACTTTCAATTTCCGGCGGTGGAAAATCTCTGGGTGCCACTCGTCCCGAATGCCGACATGGAGCGGCGGGCCAACCGCTGGCTGCTCCTGTTCGGAGCGCTCCGTCCCGGCGTGTCGGTGGCCCGGGCCGAAGCCGACTTCACGGTCGTCGCCACGCGCCTCGCCCGCGAGTATCCGGATGCCGACAAGGACGTCCGCCCCTTGGTCCGCACGTTTCGCGACACGTACAACGGCGACCAGATCCGGCTGATCTTCCTCATCATGCTCGGCGCCGTGGGCTTCGTCCTGCTCATCGCCTGCGCCAACGTCGCGAACATGATGCTCAGCCGCGCCGTCGCCCGGCGTCGGGAGTTCTCCCTGCGGGCGGCGCTCGGGGCTTCGCGCTGGCGGCTCGTGCGCCAGGTGCTGGTCGAAAGCGTCCTGTTGAGCGTGGCCGGCGGTGTGCTCGGCCTCGCCTTGTCCACGTTCGGGGTGCATGCCTTCGACGCCGCGACCCGGGGCGACAGCATCGGCAAACCCTACTGGATCGTCTTCACCATGGACTGGCGGGCCTACGCCTATTTCGCCGGCATCTCGGTGCTGAGCGGCGTGGTGTTCGGCCTGGTCCCGGCCCTGCGCGCCTCGCGCGTGGACCTCAACACCGCCCTCAAGGACGAAACAGCCGGAGCGGGCAGCCATCGCGGCGGCGGACTGACGGCCACCCTGGTCGTTCTCCAATTCGCCCTCACCATGGTGCTGCTGGCGGGAGCCGGGGCCCTGATGCGCAGTTTCTTCGCCATCCAGACCATGAACTCCTTTGTCCCCGGCGAGCGGATGCTCACGGCCCGGGTGCAGCTCCCCGACAGCCCCGGCGAACGCTACGTCGAGGCCTCTGCGCGCCGCGCCTTTGTCGATCGTCTGCTGCCAGAACTGGCCGCGCTGCCGGGCGTCAACCACGCCGCCGCGGCCTCGTTCCTGCCCGGACAGGGAGCCGGCACCCACAGCATCGAGATCGAGGGCCAGCCGAATCCCGATCCCTCGCACCCGGCGCGCGCCTCCTACGTGGTCCAGACGCCCGACTACCTTTCCACCATCGGCCTGCCGATCCTCCTCGGCCGCGGTCTCGCCGCAACCGACGGCGACCCCGGCAAGGAGGCCGCGGTCGTCACCCGCGGTTTTGCCGCCCGGTACTGGCCTGGTCAGCCGGCCGTCGGCCGCCGCTTTCGGTATGTTGACGGCAAGACGCCGGGTCCGTGGATCACCGTCATCGGGGTCTGCGCCGACCTCGTGCAGAACCCGAACAATCCGGATCCTCCCCCTTTGGTCTTCATCCCCTATCGCCAGGAGCCGTGGGCATGGATGGCGCTGGTGCTGCGCACCTCCGCCGATCCTGCGGCGTTGACCCGACCGCTGCGCGCGGCCGTGCAAAAGGTCGACCCGGATTTGCCGCTGTTCCAGGTCGCCACCCTGCCGGGCGCCCTGGAACGTCAGTTCTGGTTTCTGCGCGTCTTCGGCACCCTGTTTCTCACCTTTGCCGCGATCGGGCTGACGCTGGCCGCCGTCGGCATCTACGCCGTGGGCGCCCAGTCCGCGGCGCGGCGCACCCGTGAGATCGGGATCCGCATGGCGCTGGGCGCGACGTCCGGCCGGATCGCCCGGCTGGTGCTGGCCCGCGGCCTGACCCAGATGCTTCTCGGACTCGGGATCGGGTTGATCGGCGCCTGGGGCGCGACGCAACTGCTGGCGCACGGCCGATTCCTGATCGGGACATCGCCCGACGATCCGCTGATCTTTGTCAGCATCACGTCCCTCCTGCTCGGCGTCGGACTCCTGGCCTGCTGGCTGCCGGCGCGACGAGCCGCACGCATCGCACCGACCGAGGCATTGCGAGCGGAGTGATTCGGAACGCCGGGCACCGGGCGCTCACCGGTCGATCGCCTTCATGCCGGCCGGCGCGTAGCGCTCGCCCGCCACTTCGGAGGCAGGCACCGCCGCCTCGAGTTCGGCCACCTCGGCCGGGGACAGGTGCACATCCACCGCCGCCGCGTTTTCCTCGAGATATTTTCGTCGCTTGGTACCCGGAATCGGCACCACGTCCGGGCCCTTCGCCAGCACCCAGGCCAGCGCCAGCTGCCCCGGCGCCACCCCTTTGCGCGCCGCGATTCCGCGGACCCGCTCCACCAACACCAGATTGCGCGCAAACGCCTCCGGCGCGAAGCGCGGATACCGCTGCGCCCGCGTGTCCTTCGGACCGAGCCCGGCCAGGTCCGTGATCGCGCCCGTGAGGAAGCCGCGTCCCAAGGGGCTGTACGGCACGAAGCCGATGCCCAGTTCGCGCACCGTCGGCAGAATCTCCGCCTCCACGTGCCGCTCCCACAGGGAATACTCGGTCTGCAGCGCCGTGATCGGATGCACCCCGTGCGCCCGGCGGATCGTGGCCGGCGCGGCCTCGGACAGCCCGAGATACCGGACCTTGCCCGCCTTCACCAGGCCGGCCATCGCCCCGACGGTCTCCTCGATCGGCACCTGCGGATCGACCCGGTGCTGATAATAGAGATCGATGTAATCCACGCCGAGCCGGCGCAGCGACGCGTCGCACGCCGAGCGCACGTATTCGGGACGGCCGCTGACCGACCAATGCATCGGATCCGCCTTGGTCCGCACGTTGGCGAACTTGGTCGCGAGAAAGACCTCGCTTCGGCGGCTCTTGATCGTGCTGCCGACCAGTTCCTCATTGTCGCCGATGCCGTAGACATCGGCGGTGTCGAGAAAGGTCACGCCGAGGTCCAGCGCCCGGAGGATCGTGGCGGCGGACTCCCCGTCGTTTCGCTCGCCGTAGAACTCGCTCATTCCCATGCAGCCGAGTCCCAGGCGCGAAACGACCGCTCCCTGAGATCCGAGTTTTACCTTGACCATGTTCATGTCGACCGGGTGTTTCGTCCGGCGATCCGAACCTAACCGCGCAGCGCCACCGTGTCAAAGGAGCCGCGGCGGCAAAACGCGGCCCGCTCAGCGGGGGGACGTCCCGGTCCGGCGCCGGCCGCGTTCCCGGGTGGCGTGCTGGGTGAAGAACTCGTGCAGGACACGGGCGCGCCGCCGCGCCCGCTCGTGCTCCTCCAGATCGTCCCAGCTGTACTGGCGGTCGAGGTGGTCCATGTGCCGGCGCAGCCGCCGCAGCGCATGGGTTTCGAGCTGACGCACGCGTTCCCGCGTGACCTTGAAGTTGCGCCCGATCTCCTCGAGTGTCTGCTCGTCCTCGCCGTCCAGGCCGAAGCGTTGCCGCACGATCGCGGCCTCGCGCTCGGTCAGCGAGCCGACCGCCGCGCGCAGGTCGGCGATCAGGTTCTTCTCGCCCAGCCGCTCGTAGGGGTTCGCGGCGCCTTCGTCGCCCACGATGTCGCCCAACACCCGCGCGTCCTCGTCGTTCCCCAAGGGGGATTCGAGGGAGGCGGGCCGGACGCTGACCGTGCGATAATGGGCCACCTTCTCGACCGGCACCCCCATCTCGGCGGCAATCTCCTCGTTGTCCGGCTCCCGGCCGAGATTCTCCTCGTACTGCCGGATGACCCGTCGCATGCGCCCCAAGGTGTCCACCAGGTGGACCGGCAGGCGGATCGTTTTGCCCTGGTTTGCCAGGGCCCGCTTCATCGACTGCTTGATCCACCAGGCGGCATACGTGCTGAATTTCGCGCCCTTGCGCGGATCGAAGCGCTCGATTGCCTTGATCAAACCGATGTTGCCCTCGCTGATCAGGTCCATGAGCGGCAGCCCGAGGCGGTTGTAATCGTGGGCGATTTTGACGACCAGGCGCAGGTTGGCCCTGATCATCTGCTCGCGGGCCGCCGGGTCGCCGCGGCGGACCCGGTTGGCCAGGCGTGTCTCCTCCGCAAGAGTCAGCAGCGGCGTCCGGTGGATCTCCCGGAGATAGATCCCGTAATCCGATCGCTCGTCACATCCGGACGGCGCGTCCGGCCGGTCGGCATCCGGCGTCGCGGTCTTGTCAGTCGTGGCAGTAATGAATCGCCGTTGTGTCTTCATGAA
Source organism: Opitutaceae bacterium (assembly GCA_046704465.1). Taxonomy (GTDB): domain Bacteria; phylum Verrucomicrobiota; class Verrucomicrobiia; order Opitutales; family Opitutaceae; genus Fen-1467. The sequence goes on from JBJKRV010000235.1 coordinate 6,516, forward strand.
AAGGGTCCCGTCTGCCTGCTCGTAAGGGTTTCGCCCGACCGAATGCCTGTCGGCCCGAAATGTTGTGGCGCTCCGTGGATCGGAGAACGTCTGCCCATGGCCGACATGATAGGGGTCTCCGGCGATGAGAGATATACGGTATAGTCCCACCCCTCCCCGCGCCCGTCCGAAGTCCCGATCCGGCCCCGCAAAGCCTGCGATTGCATCGATCCGCGGCCCCGGTACGCTCGCGGCGGTTTCAGAAGTTCCCGGCTTCGACCTCCAAGCTCAACCGATGGGCACCATCAACATCCTGCTGGCCGAAGACCACAACGTGGTCAGGGAGGGCCTGCGGGCCTTCCTTGAAACCACCGAGGACGTCCGGGTCGTCGGCGAGGCCCGAAATGGCCGCGAGGCGGTCCAACTGGCCCGCAAACTGCACCCGACCATCATCGTGATGGACGTGGCCATGCCCCGCCTCAATGGCACCGAGGCGACCCGTCAAATCCTGCTCGAGAACCCGGGAGCAAAAGTGCTGGCACTCTCCGCCAGCAGTTCCGACGAACAGGTCGTCCGCATGATCCAAACGGGCGCGGTCGGATTCGTTGAAAAACAGAGCGCGGGCCGGACCCTCTTGAGGGCGATCCGGGAGGTGGCGGGCGGGCATCCTTTCTTCAGCCCCGGTGTCGACCGCCATCTGCGGCGCATCGGCAGTCCGACGGCCCGGCGCCGCCGCGGGGCAGCCCCGGCCGGCCGGCTGACGCCGCGACAGCTGGAGATTCTCCAATTGGTGGCCGAGGGCGCGCCCAACAAGGCCATCGCCGCGGAACTCGGCATCAGCATCAAGACCGTCGACAAGCACCGGCAGCAGATGATGGCCAAGCTGGATATCCACGACACCGCCGGCCTCACCCGATATGCCGTCTCCACCGGAATCGTCGACAGCAAGGTCTGACTCGCAGCCGGCACGCAGCCCCCGGTTTGCAGACACCCAACCGAAGATGAACGCCGCCCCTCTCCAGATCCTGCTCGTGCTCGACCGGCCCGCCGAGGCCGGCCAATGGAGCGGGATCCTGCGCGCCGCCGGGCCGGACCTGGTGCGGGTGGTGCCCGTCGCGTCGTGGGCCGCCGCCAGCGCGCGCCTGCGGCAGAAGACATTCGATCTCCTCCTGGTCGGCCTGCCGCCGCCGGGCGACGCACCGCCCGACCTTCGCCCCGTGCCGGAGGGTGCGTCCGGGGCCGTTCCGGTGGTGGCCCTGCTTGAGTCCGGCAGCCGGCCCGCGACCCCGACCGCCCTCCCGGCCGGCATCCGCGACACGCTGGTTCGCAACGGCACCGACGCCGCCGCGGCCCTCGGTGTCATCCGGCGGGTCGTCGACCAGGCCCGCGCGGAGGACGCGCGACGCCGCGCCACACAGCTCCGGGATGCCCCGACCGGCGGCCTGACCGGCGGATTCGTGCTTCATGAGGTCGTCTGCGACCCACTCGGCCAGCCCTGCGACTGCCGCTTCGTCGAGTTGAATCCCGCGTTCGAGTCCCTCACCGGATTGCGGCGCGAGGAGGTGATCGGCCGGAAGCTCAGCGAGGTGCTGCCCCACGACAATCCGCGCTTCCTGACGGCCATCTGCCAGGTCGCTTCCACCGGCCTGCCGGTCGATTTCGAGGACTTTTCGCCCGCACTCCGGCGCCATCTCCAGGTTTTCGCCTACCGCCCCGCGCCGCGCCACGTCGCCGTCCTGTTTCTCGACACCACCGAACGCCGCCGCCACGAGGCTGAACTCAACCGCCTCAACCGCACCCTCAAGGCGCTCAGCGAAAACAACCAGGCCATCGCGCGCGCCTCGGACGAGGCGCAATACCTCAAGGAGGTCTGCCGGATCATCGTCGAAAACTGCGGCTACCGGATGGTCTGGATTGGGATGGCCGAGGACGATGCCGAGCGCTCCGTGCGCCCAGTCGCCTCCGCCGGCTTTGACGCGGGCTACATCCAGTCGCTCCGCCTCACCTGGGCCGACACCGAACGCGGTCGCGGTCCCACCGGAACGGCCATCCGCACGGGCCGGCCGTGCGCTTGCCGCAATATGCTGGAGGATCCCGACTTCTCCCCCTGGCGCCAGGAGGCGCAACGTCGGGGTTTTGCGTCGTCCTTCTCGGTCCCCTTGACCAGCGCCGGCCGGGCATTCGGGGCCATCACCCTCTACTCCCGCGAGGTCGATGCCTTCGGCGACGAAAGCGCCCAGTTGCTCACCGAACTGGCCGACGACACCAGTCACGGGCTGGCTGCCCTGCGCAGCCGGCGGGCTCATGCGGCGGCTGAAGCCGAGCTGCGTGCGGAGCGCGACTTCGTGTCCGCCGTTCTGGACACCGCCGGTGTCGTCGTGGCGGTGCTCGACCGCCACGGCCGCATTCGCCGGTTCAACCGCGCCGCCGAACAGCTGACCGGCTATACCACCACCGAGGTCCTGGGACACGCCGTGTGGGACTTCCTCGTGCCACCGGAGGAACTGTCGGTCGTGAGGCATGCCTGGTCGGAAATCCGCGCCGGAAAGATCCCCAACTACAGCGAGCACCACTGGGTGACAAAGCGCGGCGAACGCCGTCTCATCGCCTGGTCAAACACCGCGCTGAATGATCCCGCCGGCGACATCCGTCATGTCATTGCCACCGGCATCGACGTCACCGAACGCCGGCACGCCGAACGGGAAGTGAAGGACCGGGAGGAGGAATTGGCGGCGATTTATGAGAACGCGCCGCTGCTCATCCTGTTGCTCGACGGCGAGCGCCGGATCCGCAAGGCCAACAAGCAGGGCGATTCGTTCGCCCGCGCGAGCGCCACCGACCTGTTGGGACGGCGCGCCGGCGATGCGCTGCGCTGCGTCAACGCC
>JBJKRV010000236.1:0-3528 GCA_046704465.1 Opitutaceae bacterium
GGTCAGGGGGCCGGTCATCACCGGCGGATTCTCCCGGGCGTGCCCGGCCGCTTCCGACCGCGCCGACCCGAAGAACACCTCGGCCACGAGCCGGGTCATGTAGAAGGCCGTCACCACCACCGCCGCCAGGCCGAGCCAGAACGGCCACAGCGACTCCGCCCAGGCGTGAGCTCCGTGGAGGATCGCCTCCAAGCTCCAGAAGCCCGAAAAGAAAAACGGCACTCCGGCCAGCGCCATCATGCCGGCCGCGAACGTGGCAAAGGTGAGGCGCATCCGCCGGCCGAGCCCGCCCAAGCGCCGGATGTCCTGTTCGTGGTGCGCCGCGTGAATCACCGAGCCGGCGCCGAGGAACAGCAGCGCCTTGAAGAAGGCGTGCGTGAGCAGATGGAAGATCGCCGCCGTCCACGCCCCCACCCCGAGCGCCAGCATCATGTAGCCCAGCTGGGACACGGTCGAAAACGCGAGCACGCGTTTGATGTCGTTCTGGGCCACGGCAATCAACGCGCCCACCAGCGCCGTGATCGCGCCGGTGAAGGCCACGACCGTCAGCACGTGCACGGGCGCGCCGGCGACCGCGAGGTCGGCCCGCATCAGCGGATACACCCGGGCCACCAGATACACGCCCGCCGCCACCATGGTCGCGGCGTGGATCAGCGCGCTGACCGGCGTGGGTCCCTCCATCGCGTCCGGCAGCCACACGTGCAGCGGCACCTGACCCGATTTGCCGACCGCACCGCCGAAGACCAGGAGTCCGATCGCCGTGGACAGCACCAGCCCGCCGGCGACGGTGTGACCCGCGAGCGCCGCCAGGACGGTGGGCTCGAGGCAGCCGGTGCCGCCATCATAGAACAGGAGCGTGCCGGACGCATGGTAGAGCCACAGCATCCCGAGCAGCAGCGCCAGGTCGCCAATGCGCGTGACGATGAAAGCCTTCTTGGCCGCGGCGGCGGCCTCGGGTTTGTGGAACCAGAATCCGATCAACAGGTACGAGGCGAGGCCGACGCCCTCCCAGCAAATGAAGAGCAGCAACAGGCTGTTGGCGATGACCAGGCCGAGCATGCCGGCCGCGAAGAGGCTGAGGAAACAGAAGAACCGGGTGGCATTCGGATCCTCGCGCATGTAGCCGAGGCTGAAGATGAAGATCAGGAGGCCGACGAGGCTGACCATCACGAGGACGAAGGCGGCGAGCGGGTCGAGCAGCCAGCCCAGCCGCACCACTCCGGTCCCGAGCGCGAACCAGGAGAAATTGCAGGTGGCCGGACCCGCCCCGGCGCGGAGGTGCAGGGCCTCGGGCAGCGCGAGGCAGGCCAGCACCAGGGCTCCCGCCAGCGCCGTGATCGCCAGGCCGGAGGCCAGCGCCCGTCGCCCACGCGGCAGGAACGCACCGACGGCCGCCGCCGCGAGCGGCAGCCCGGGAATGAGCCAGAGATCAGCGGTGGGGAGCATCGCGAGACGTCATCCTTTCAGGCGCGTGGCCTCCGGCAGCCGGATGTTCCGCTGGTGCCGGTAAATGGAGATGACCAGCGCCAGCCCGACCGCCGCCTCGGCGGCGGCGACGGCCACGCCAAACAGCACGAAGACCACTCCGGTGGCGGGCGCGGGCGACGGCCCAAATCGCCAGAAGGCGATGAAGTTCAGGTTGGCCGCATTCAACATCAGCTCGATGCCCAACAGCACGAGGATCGCGTTGCCCCGGCACAGCGCCCCGGCAAGCCCGATGCCGAAGAGCACGCAGGAGAACAGGAGACAAAGCGTGAGCGGATTCAAGGCTCTCCCTCCGGTCCCCGCTCGGTCTCCGAGGCGGCGATCACCACCGCCCCGATCAGCGCCACGGTCAGAATGACCCCCGCCACCAGCAAGGCGGCGGGGTGTGCTTCCATGAGCCGGTGGCCCAGTTCGCGAACCGTCAGCCGCGGAGTCGCGGGCCCCGCCGGCGTCAGGGCGGAGCTGGAAACGGCGAAGACGAGGACGCCGGTCACCAATCCGCCCACCAGCAAGCCGGTCGAGATCCGATCGTTGGCCGCCGTCGACGGCGCGGCCTCCGCGTCCGGAGCCGGCGTCCGCCGCGTGAGCAGCACCGCGAACAGCACCACCATCGAGATGGCGCCGACGTAGACCAGGGCCTGGGCAAAGGCCAGAAACTCGGCCCCGGCCCAGAGGTAAAACGCCGCGATTCCCGCCCACGCCAGCACGAGAAAAAGTGCGGCGTGGATGAGGTTGCGCCGCGCCAAACCGACCGCCGCCGCCGTCAGCGTAAATGCCGCGATGAGGATGAGCGCCAGCGTTGGCATCAGGCGTAGCGATAGGTGCGGCGTCCCACGCCGTGCGCCAGGCGCCGGCCGATGGCGACAAAGGGAATCACGACCAGCGCGATCGCCAGCGCCCAGCGGCCGACCGCCGCCGGGAGGGAAATCCAGCCCGCGCTCAGATGCCAGAAACCGGCCACGCCCAGGTCGATCAGGGCGAGCGGCACGAGAAACTTCCAGGAGAGGCGCATGAGCTGGTCGATGCGCAGGCGCGGCAGGGTGCCCCGAATCCAGATGAACAGGGCCAGCAGGCCGAGCAGCTTCAGGGCGAACCAGACATAGGAGGGAATGAATTGCAGGAACGCGCACGGCGCCTGCCAGCCGCCGAGAAAAAGCGTCACGGCCATCGCCGTGAGCGCGGTCATACCGAGGTACTCGGCCATGAAGAACAGCGCGTATTTGAAGCCCGAGTATTCGGTCAGGTGGCCCGCGATCAGTTCGCTCTCCGCCTCCGGCAGGTCGAACGGCGACCGGTTCGACTCCGCCAGGGACGCGACCAGAAAGATGACGAAGGCCAGTGCGCCACACGGCGTGAACACGGACCAGTGGGGTAGCACCCCCAAGGTCCACCGGCCCTGGGCCGCCACGATGCCGGAGGTCGACAGCGTGCCGGCAAGCATGACCACCGGCACCACGGCGAGCAGCAGCGGCAGCTCGTAGCTGATCAATTGCGCCAGCGCGCGCATCGCCGCCAGCAGCGAGTACTTGTTGTGGCTGGCCCACCCGGCCATGAAGATCGCCACCTCGGTGGCGGCTCCCGCCGCGAAAAAGAACAACACGCCGGCATCCAGGTTGACCGGAAGCAGGTCGCGGCCGTACGGGATCACCGCGAATGTCAGCAGCGTGAAGGCCACGAGGACCACCGGCGCGAGGCCATGCAGCCAGCGGTCGGCGGCATAGGGCAGGATGTCCTCCTTGAGCAGCATCTTGATGCGGTCGGCAATCGGCTGCAGCAGGCCGAACGGGCCGGTGCGATTCGGGCCGGGCCGGTTCTGCATGCGACCGAGGGCCTTGCGCTCGATCAGCGTCAGCGCGGCAAAGAGGGCGCCGAAAACGGCGATCACGACGAGGATGTCCAGGACGCTGCCGGCCAGCCACCGCCACCGGGCGGGGAACAGTCCGGTCACCAGATCGCGCGCGAGGAGCGGAGCCCGATCGAGCATGGAATCGGCGGGCAGCATCGGGCTCACGCCTTCCCCGGTGGTTGGGGTATGGCCGCGCC
>JBJKRV010000237.1:0-3820 GCA_046704465.1 Opitutaceae bacterium
CACACTCGGGGTTATTTATGAATCAGAACTCTTCTCGGGCTGCACAGGCCATCATCGGGGCGTGGCGTCTAATCTCGTTTGAAATCGAAAGGGATGACGGAACGGTCATTCGTCCATTCGGCGCTGACGCGCAGGGTTCAATAATCTACACGGACTCGGGCCGCTTTTCCGCGCAGGTGATGCGTAGGGGTCGCCCATCATTTGCTGCTGGAGACCAGATGAGAGGAACTCCAGAGGAGATTGAGGCGAGCTACATGGGCTGCATCTCGTACTACGGGTCATACAAACTAGATGCCGACGGTGGTTTCGTCGTCCATCAGGTGGAGGGCTCTCTATTTCCAAACTGGGAAGGAGAGGGTCAGAAGCGGTTCTTCGAGTTCTCGGGAGACCGCTTGAAGTTGAGCACACCGCCGACGCTATGGGGGGGTGGTGGCCAAGTGGTAGGTATCCTCGTATGGGAACGAATCGAGTGAGCCGCTCGCTTTTCCAAACCCCGCCTAACAAGCGCATGCACCTGACGAGCTTCGCCCGCAGGTGATGCGCAGGCCGTTCGTCAAAAGCATGAAAGCATTAGCCAGGTTCGGGTGGATATTCTTGATCGCAGGATGCACTTCGGTGAGCGGTGGCGACGCGATCGACCAGCTCGTCGCAGATTTCGAAGCGCGGCATGTGATTTGGCTGAATGGCTTTTACCTTCCGATTGATCTGCCTGCGACCGCGCCGCCGGAGGAGGTTGCGCGGGCGGCGATGCACGGCGAGCCATGGACGTTCCTGAAGAGCAGGAAAGTTCAGATTCGAAACGGGGGTTCCGGGAAGCCAATCTAATGCATCGCGGCCTTGATGGAGATCAGGTCACGAGAGGCCGTCCTTCTGATGGTTTACGAAGGCAAGAAGGCCGGATGGTGGACCGGCCTGCACTGGGTGAGTGAAGTCAAGCAGGAGCCTAACCCACCGCTGCCGATGCCACCGCCAGGCGCTGCAGTTGCCGGGGAGGCGCCAATTGGCCGGTAGACGTCAACAGCCCGGCGTGGCAAGCCTCTGATCGTCGCTGCCGTGGCGCACACCCGTAAGGAAATTCTCCACATGGACATCCCGCGGATATTCAACATCACTGAAAGCGCTCACCGCATCCACAACCCGATTGCACCCGAAAAGCTCGCCACGCTCGGCGCGGCACTGCGTTTGGAGTCGGGGGCCCGAGTGCTCGACCTCGGCAGCGGTTCAGGGGAGATGCTCTGCACCTGGGCACGCGATTACGGCGTCGTCGGCACCGGCATCGACCTGAGCCGGTTGTTCACCGAGCAGGCGCAACGCCGGGCCGAAGAACTCGGCGTCGCCGATCAGGTCACGTTCATCCATGGCGATGCCACCGGCTATGTCTCCGACGAGAAGGTCAGCGTGGCAGCCTGTGTCGGTGCCACCTGGATCGCCGGTGGGGTCGCCGGCACCATCGAGCTTCTCGCGCGGAGCCTGCGCACCGGCGGGATCATCCTCATCGGCGAGGCCTACTGGCGGCAGTTGCCGCCGACGGAAGAGGTCGCCAAGGGGTGTCTGGCCAACTCAAGCTCCGACTTTCTCACGCTTCCAGAGCTGCTCGCGGCTTTCGGCCGCCATGGCTGCGACGTCGTCGAAATGGTTCTGGCTGACCAGGACGACTGGGACCGATACGAGGCGGCCAAATGGCTCACCATGCGCCGATGGCTTGAAGCCAATCCGGACGACGAGCTCGCGAAAGAAGTCCGGGCCAGACTGGCCTCGGAACCCGGGCGCTTCGCCGCCTTCACGCGTGAATACCTGGGCTGGGGTGTGTTCGCCCTGATGCCGCGGTGATGCCCTGGCAGATGAGAAGGCAAAATGAAGAAGCCGAACCAAGTCAGTGGAGCGAATGGCGGCGGGTGAACCTCGCCCGGATTTGTGGCGGCAGCGGCGGATCTGCGGGCGTTGAGATTACCGAATGGCGATCAAGTGCCACGCGTCGGAAAAGCCGGTAAGCCTGCGGGGCCGCTGTCGGTGAGTTTCAATCGTTCGGCACCGGTACGTGGGGCGTCAGTGCTTCGGCGTGGCAGGTCTTGAAGCGTTGCCGGAAGGCAAGTTGACGATCGGAGCTCAGGGGCCATGATAATGCCATGACTATGAGCGCCGTCCTGACCCCCGCCGAAGAAGGCGGTTTTGTGGCCCTGAATCCCGAGACCGGGACGACCACGCAGGGCGAGAGTGTCGAAGAAGCGCTCGCGAATCTGCGGGAGGCCACGGAGTTGTTCCTCGAAGAGTTCCCGATGGCGCGGACTTGGGGGCGCGCTGTTGACGACCTTTGAGGTGGCCGGCCGTGCCTAAGCTGCCGCATCTTTCGGGCGTTGAGATCATAAGCGCGCTGGAGCGCCTGGGCTTCGCCCGTGTTCGCCAGAAGGGAAGTCATGTCGTGATGCGGCGCGGACCGTCCGGTTGTGTCGTACCCCTGCACCGGGAAGTGAAGACTTGAACCCTCGCGGGCGTCCTGCGTCAGGCCGGTGTTCCGGCGGAGGAGTTCCTCAAGATCCTTTGATCAACTGCGAGCGCTCGGCGTCCCTGGCATACGTAGCTCAACAGCTCCTGACCAAGGCAGGCTCACCTCATGCGACCGCTTCGGTATTCCATCAACGTCACCCTGGACGGGTGCTGCGATCATCGCGCGTTCATCCCGGACGAAGAGCTGCATCGGCACGCGGCCGAGAACCTCAACCGGGCCGACGCCCTCCTCTTTGGCCGGGTGATCTACGAAATGATGGAGGCGGCGTGGCGCCGGCCGGCGCGGACGGGGGTGAGGCCGGAGTGGATGGAACCGTGGATGCAGCCGTTCGCCCAGGCGATTGACGCCGCAAAGAAGTATGTCGTGTCGAGCACCCTGGACCGGGTCGATTGGAACGCCGAGCTGGTGCGCGGGGACCTGGAGCAGGCCGTTCGGCGGCTCAAGCGGGAGCCCGGCAAGGGACTGTTCACGGGAGGCGTGAGGCTCCCGCAGGCGCTGGCGGAGCTGGGATTGATCGACGAGTATGAGTTCGTGGTGCATCCGGGCATTGCCGGCCATGGGCCGACGCTGTTCGCGGGGCTATCGAAGCGTCTCGATCTGAAGCTCGTGGGTCGGCTGGAATTCCGTTCGGGCGCGGTGGCGATGCGGTATGTACCGGGAAGGTAGCAGGAGCGCACCGTGGCGACCGACCGGGGACCGCCCCGCGCCTCGTCCGAGCGTGCGACAACGCCCCCAGGCGCCGGTTTTCCAATCGACGTCTGTGGTCCGGCCCGACGCCTCCGAAACGTTGGCGAATAATCGGTATCCGGGGTAGGTTGTCTGCTTCCAAATCCCGGCGATTTCCCGAAAGAATATGACGGCACTGAACGGCATTCGTGTGTTGGTGACCGGCGCCACGAGCGGCCTGGGGGCGGCGATGGCCGCGGCGCTGGCCGAGGCCGGCGCCCGCGTGATGGTCACCAGCCGCGACCAGGCCCGGGCGGAGACGACCGCGCGCGCGCTCGGGCCCGCCGTCGTCCCGTGCCGGCTGGATGTCCGTGACGAGCACTCGGTGGCTGCGTGTGTCGCGCGGGCGTGCGAGGTGTGGGGCGGCATTGACATGCTGGTCAACAACGCGGGCATCGGCATGCGGACGGTCAACCCGCGGTTTCTGACGGAGCCGCGGCCGTTCTGGGAGGTGACGCCGGCGGGATTCCGGGACGTGATGGAGACTAAGGTCGTCGGCTGCTTTCTGATGGCCCGCGAGGTGGTGCCGGTGATGCTCCGGCAGGGCGGCGGACGCGTGGTGAACATCTCGATGAACGAGGAGACGAT
>JBJKRV010000238.1:0-5197 GCA_046704465.1 Opitutaceae bacterium
GCCGATCCCGCGCAGCACGCCGCAAAAGTGTCGCGCCGCCGGCGGCAGCGCGGGCCGCGGTGGCGCGCAGAGGTACTGCTGTCCCGTTCGGGCGGGGAAGTGCCGCGCCAGCGTGCCGTCGGGATCGGGCCAGTAGTTGAGGACCAGATCGAAGGCGGCGAGACTGGCGGCGAGGTCGGGAGGCAGGGGCCGGTCCAGGAACAGGGGAGCCCAGCGCGCCTCGTGCTGCGAGTGGACCGCATCGATCAATCCGGCCTGCACGCCAAGCGCGGCGGCGGTGGGATTGCCGGCGAGTTCGATCCATGCTCCCGGCCAGCGCCGGCGCAGGAGCCGCAGGGCGGGAACGGTGACAATGAAATCGCCGAGGGCGCCGCCCCGCAGGACCAGGATTCTCATCGGTCGGGAGTGCCCGCGGGGTCCGGGAGCTTCACTTCCCCGGGGGCGGCGCCTTGCCCGGATCGTGCTTGATCAGGGTGAGCGTCGCCGTGCCGAGGCGGAGCTGGAGCTGCATCTTGACGGGGAGCCGCGGCTGGCCCTGCGACACCCAGACCTGGATCTGTCCCTGGCGGGCGAAGATGCCCTTGGGATCGTGCGGCATCGAAGGCACCAGGCGGAGCGTGCGGAAGGTGCCGAGCGGGGTGGTGATGGTCTCGTAATCCTCCGCCGTGATGGTGACGGGGTACACGTCGTTGTCGAAATAGACCAGCGCGTCCCGGTGGTCGCCCGGCTTCACGTTCCACGCCCGCGTTCCGATCAGGCACGAAATCAGGTCGATTGGGTCGCCGGGCGGAAGCTTGAAGGTGCGGTCGAGGCCGGGGCGCGCCCGGTTCACGTAGGTGACCATCCGGTCGGCGTAGTTGAAGGTCGTGTTCGTATCCGAGGGATCATGGCCGCCGCTGCTCTTGTCGCGGGCGTAGAGGATCTGCCCGTTGTCGCGGTTGACCGCGACCTCGGCCCGGTCGTCGTAGGAATAGAACAGGCGCACGATGCCGCGCGACGAGGTGTGGATGTCCACCCGGACGACCGGCGTCTGGTCGACGGTCTCGTCGTGGGCCGCGATCACGATCCGCCCGGCGCCCCAGAAGATGGCCCACGAAACCTGGTAGGTGAACGTCTCGCCGTTGGCGTAGACGTTGAACGGCTCGGCCCGGGCGGCAACGGCGGCCAGCACGCAGACGGCGGCGAGGGCGAGGCGGGGAAGGGTCATGACAGGGAGGCGGGAGGGAGCATGCACCGTTGGACCGCGAAATAGCGCGCCGGTGCTCCGGGTAAAGTCATTTCGCCCCGGCTCAGTCCTCGTCCTGGGTCAGGCCCAGCTCCAGCTGATTGTCGGCGCCGAGCGCCCAGGCCTCGACGCCGCGGGCGCGGAGCGTCTGGGCGAACTCCCGGGCAAAGCCGTGCACCGTGTAGACGACGCGCGGCCGCACCCGATCCACGTATTGCAGGAGGTCGTTGAAATCGGCGTGGTCGGAAAGGGGGAAGGCGGCATCGCAGCGAAAACGGTAGATGGCACCGGGGTCGAGCGCCCAGCCGGTGATCATCGCCGTGCGCGGACGGGCAACGGCCAAGGCCGGCGCCGCCGCTCCCCAACCCGGCGGACAGATGATCACGTGGCCGGCGCATTCGTCGGGGTCGAACTCGCGGTAGGCGGGGAAGGAAACGCCGAGCTCCTCGTAGATGCGGGTGAGCTTCGCCGTCTGCGGATGCAACATCAGCGGCAGTCGGGCCGGTGCGAGCCCCTGCAACAGTTCCTGGCTCTTGCCGAGACTGTAGGCCTGGAGAACCGGGGTGGCGCCGTCGGTCAGCGCCCCGCGGCAGAAGTTGATGATGGCGGCGAACACGTCCGCCGCGGGCGGGAAGGCATAGCGCGGCAGGCCGAACGTCGTTTCCATGATCAGCACGTCGGCCCGGGGCGGGAGGCAGGTCTCGGCGGCCAGGGCGGAGCGCAGTTGGAAGTCGCCGGAATAGAGCAGGCGCCCGTGCGCCTCGTGCGACAGCAGGCACTGGGCCGAGCCGAGGATGTGCCCGGCGGGATGCAGGGTCACCGTGCATTCGCCGGTCAGTGGTTCGGTCTGGCCGAACGGGAGCACGTGCATCCGCCGCCGGCCGCCGAGGCGGGCCTGCATGAGCCGCGCGGTGGCGGCCGAGCAGATCACTTCCCGGTGGCGGGCCAGATGGTCGGCGTGGGCGTGGGAAACGAAGGAGCGCGCCACCGCCGTCCGGGCGTCGAGCCACCAGTCGATCTGGGGCAGATGGATGCCGTGCTTCGGCTGAAGTTCCCAGGCCATGGCGGGAATTCCGCGGGCGACGCCGCTCACCACAGGCCGAGGACGGTCAGGCCGAACACGAGCAGCACGAGGATTCCGGCCGCCACCCAGTACCAGGGCAGGGATTGGCGGCGGGCGCGGGCCGGACCGCGGCGGGATCCGGCCGTGTCATCCTCCCACGCCGACTCGGGCAGGTCGAGGCCGTCATAGAGGGACGTCTCCCGCCAGCCGGTGCGCTCGTCGGCTCCGCACTCGGGGCACGAGCGGGCGTTCCGCGGGATGTCCGCACCGCAGTTGGCGCAGGTTTCGGGCGGCGGCCGGCGGGAGGGCATGACGCGTTCAGGCCGGGGCGAGATACTTGCGCTGCAGCAGACGCCAGGCGGTGACGAAGAAGGCCGTGAGCGGCACCGCCAGCACCATCCCCAGGATGCCGCCGAGCGCGGTGCCCCAGAAGAAGATCGCCACGATGATCACCACCGGATGCAACCCGGTGCGCTCCCCCATGATGCGGGGCGTGAGAAACCAGGCCTCGATCGCCTGGACGATGATCTTCACCAGCAGCACGAGGGCCACCAGCTTCCAGCCGCCCCCGGGTTGGAAGAACGCCAGCGGCAGGGCCACCACCAGGCCGGTGATGGTCCCGAGGTACGGGATGATGTTCAGCACGCCCAGGGACAAGCCGATGGCGAGTCCGAAGCGCAGCCCGATGAGGGAGAAGCCCGCGGCCAGCAGCACGCCCATGATCAGGCCGATCAGCATCTGACCGCGGAAGAAGGACACGACGATCGCCGCGAACTCGTGGACGAGGAACACCACGTCGTCGCGAATCTTCGCGGGCAGAAAGGCCAGGTGGCGCCCGAGACCCTCGGCCGGCTCGACGCGCGAGAGCAGGAAGAAGAACAGGTAGATGGGGATGATCGCGAGGCTGGTCGCAAGCGAGATCACAGCCACCAGACCGGCGCCCGCGGCCCGGAGCGAGGGCAGCGCATGGGCGAGCAGTCCCTGCAATTCGGCGGTCAGCGAATGCAGGGCGTTCTGCACCTCGGGATGGTCGGCGTAGCGCCGGGCGAGCACGATCCACTCGGGATAGTGATCCTGCACGTACGCACTGACGCGGTTCCAGAACGACGGCAGATAGGAGAAGAAATCGAGGATCTGCCGGACCAGCGGCGGAATCACGACCAGGAGGAGGGCGCCGGCGACGACCAGAAACGCGACGTACAGCACGATCACGGCCGGCAGGCGCGGCAGCCGGGCGCGTCGCTGCAGCTGGTCGACGGCCGGACGCAGGATCAGGGCGAGAATGCCGGCGACCGCGAGCGGCCAGAGCACATCCGAAAACCGGCCGACCGCCCAGGCCAGCACCCAGAAGAGAAAGACCAGCAGGGCGCCGGTCGCCAGCAGCGCGAACAGCGCGGTGGCGAACCCCACCAGCTTGCGCTGGCCATCGGTCAGGAGACGCGGTTCGGCAGCCATGGGTGGATCGCAACGAGGACGGGCACGCGGGAAATCTCGCCGGCATCCTCACCGCGGTGCCCGGGCGTTGTCGACAACTTCCTTGGGCGGAGGCGGGCCGGCGGCACGGCGGTCCGCCGCGTCCCCGCAATCAACCCTGTCGCTCGCTCAGGTCTCGTCGTCGTGCAGGCCGAGGCCGAGCCGCATGCGGACGTCCGGCCGCTCGGCCAGCTCGTCCACCAGCTCGTCCACGCTGAAATCCGGCACGACGAAGTCGCCGTAGACGAAGGTCGGCACGTTGCTCTGGCCGCTCACTTCCACCAGGCGCTTCATGTCGGCGTAATTGTGCGAGACGTCGCGGATCTCGACCGTGACGCCGTGGGTGGAGAAAAACGCCGCCGCTTCGCGGCAGAAAGGGCACCCACGCTTCACATACAGGATGGGTCCGGCGTTCATGCCTGTAGTTTAGCTGTGCGCGCGGCCCGCGCAAGGTCAGACGCGCCGTTTGGCCGGACCTTTCCCGCTTTGACGCCCGGCGAAATCGTGGCGTGATGACCGGCATGGACGCCGCGACCCACATCCACATCAAGGGCGCGCGCGAGCACAATCTCAAGAACCTGGAGCTGCGGCTGCCGCGCGGCCGGCTGGTCGTGGTGACGGGCCCGAGCGGCTCGGGCAAGTCGTCGCTGGTCTTCGACACCCTCTACGCCGAGGGCTACCGCAAGTACATGGAGAGCCTCTCGACGGAGGCGCGGCAGGTGCTGGCGCAGCTGCGCCGGCCGGACGTCGACTTCATCCACGGGCTCTCCCCGGTGCTGGCGATCGAGCAGCGGCGGGGCGGCGGGTCGCCGCGCAACACGGTGGCCACCGCGACCGAGTTCGCCGACTACGCCCGGCTGCTGTGGGCGTTGCACGGCGAGCAGTTCTGCCCGAAGGACGGCGGCCGGATCGAGCCGCGCACGCTCGACGATTGCGTCGAGCGGGTGCTGCGCGAGGCGCCGGGGGCGCGGATCATCCTGCTGGCCCCGTGGATGCGCGCCAAGCCGGCCGTGTTGCGGGGCGAGCTGCCCGGGCTGCGCCAGCGCGGCTTCCAGCGGGTGCGGATCGACGGCGAGATCAAGTCGCTCGACGACCCGCACCTCGTGCCGGCGGGGAGCCGGGAACTCGAGGTCGACCTCGTCATCGACCGCCTCGTGGCCGCGCCCGCGCAGCGCAGCCGCCTGGCCGACTCGCTGGAACTGGCGTTCCGCGAGGGGCAGGACCGGGCGGTGGTCCTGGCGCAGACGGCGGCGGACGGTCCGTGGCAGTCGATGTCGCTGAGCCAGAACCTGAGCTGCGCGACGTGCGGCGAGGTCTACGACCGGCTGACCCCGCGGCACTTTTCGTTCAATCACCAGGAGGGCGCCTGCCCGGCCTGCGGCGGCCTGGGCCGGCAGATGACGTTCAGCGAGGACCTGGTGGTGCCCGACCCGGGC
>JBJKRV010000239.1:0-6798 GCA_046704465.1 Opitutaceae bacterium
CGTCCAGGTGGAGCCCGACCTCCGGGCGGGCTCATAGGTCGGGTCCAGCGCAGGGCAACGAGAGAACCCGCGCGGAGCGCGGGTTCCACCGGGCGTGCACGCTCAGCGTGGCTCGCATGGCGCCGGCGATGCGAGGCTGCTCAGGAGCGCTTCTTGCCCTTCGGGGGCGGCAATTTGCGCCTCGCCGACTCGAGGAGCCACTCGTGCCACTGGTGGTTGTCGGGATGTGCGAGGGTGCCGCCGATGGTCAGCGGTTGCTTGAGCAACGTGAATCCCTTGGCGTCCTTCCGGGTCGAGAGGAGGCCGGCCGCCTTCATCAGGTTGGCATCCCAGCCACGCGCGGCCAGATGCAGCTCGAGGTGGAGGGGGCGCGACCGAAGCGGGACGCCCTTCACAAAGGCGATCCGTCCCGAACCGGTTGCATGCTCGTCGCCCGCCGTCACCTCAAGGTCGAGGAGGCGGACCGTCTGATCGGGTTCGCGCACCACGGTCAAGGTGAGGCGGTCGTAGCCAATCTCGGCCGTCTGGTTGACGACGTTCAAGGCGTCCTGAAGGGCCGGGCTGATGGTTTTCTCCCCGGCAAAGCTGTTGGACTGCATTCCGAAAAATCCGCCGACGGCGTACCCCAGGCGCTCGGCCGTATCCGTGGCCGCCGAGGTTGTTTCCTCCGGAATGGCTTCGTCGACGTTGGTGCGGAAGAGGCGCACGATGCCCGCATCGCTTGAAAGTTTGGCCTCCACCCGCGTCCGTTGGATCAGTTCGGCCAGGTCGGCGCCCCGGCCGGATACGTCGGCTGCGACCGTGAAACGCCCTTCGAGCAGCGGCGAGCGGGTCGGTTCCACGGACGGGAAGAACGAACCGACTTCAAATGGGGCGAATTTGGCCGCCGCGGAGAGGCGATAGGGCTCGGCCGCCTTGGGGTCGAACGCCAGCGAGCCGGACACCTGCTCCAGGCTGCGGCCGGCCAGCGCGCCGCGGCCCTCGGACAGGTGGATGGTGTGCGGGTCGATCTGGAGGGCGGCGGCGACGTTGCTGAACGTCAGATCCCCAGCCTGCATGCGGTCGAATTCCATCAGCACGCGTCCATTCCATCGGCCCCAGAACGGCGTCTGGTCCCGCCGGCCGGTGCGTGGCGCTTTGATCGCGAATGGCAGGGGCACGCCCTCGAGGGCCTCCGCGGCGCCGCCGAGCAGGCGCAGATGCGCCAGGACTGCGTCCTTGCCCTTCAGCTTGAGATAAAGATGCCGGCCGGAGTCGTCGTGGATCAACGTGCCCTGCATCGAGAAATCCGAATGCTGCGGTCCCGTCGCGATCTGCAGCGGCGCCTTGAAGTCGACCCGGCCGTTGAGGTCCGAGGTGCCCTGGATGCCGGCGCTCAGGGAGCGATGGGAATCGCGGCCGACCGCGGTGAGCTTCGCGTCGAACTTGGCCGACGCCGGAGCGAGCGTCGCCGAAAAGCTTCCGGCGGCCGAGCGGCCGCCGAGTCCGCGAAAATCCGGGATCGCGGCGACCAGCGAGGGAGCCGCCAGGTCCGCCTTCCAGGTGCCGGCGAGTGCCGTCGGGGCGTCCGCCGCGGCGGGACGGGTGACGTTGAGCGTGAGATCCGCCAGCCGGTCTCCGCCGCTGGCGATCGTCAGCGGATTCGATTCCAGGTGCCATCCCTTGGGGCCGTGGCGGGCGGACAGCGACAGCGCAAGATCGAGGTGGCGGCCGAAGACGCGGCCGGAGCGAGTCAGGTCGACGCCGGCGATGCGGAGCGGCGTCTGCGTGTGCAGGGCGAAACCGCCCTCGTATCCGCGCACCACCACGTCGCCCACGCCCGTGCCGCCGGACAAGGCGAAGCCGCCCGGCAGTGCCGGCAGCCAGCCGGTCGGAAATCCCCGGATCGAAACGTTCGCCCACTCGTTCGCCGGCGCCGAAGGCACCAGCTTCAATCCGGCCTCGTCGAAGGTGAACGGCTGGAGCATCCGGACGCGGGCGGTCGGACCGGTGCCGCCGATGGTGGCGTCCAGCCGCGTCAGTCGCAGGGACACGCCGGATTGGGTGGCTTCGAAGTCGGCGGCGACCGTGACGGTGCCGAGGCGCTCCAGCGCCGGCCAATAGACTCCGAGAGCGCCGACGCGCCCTTCCAAACGGCCGACCGCGCGGATGTCAGCAAGGGCGGCATCGGCATCGAAACGGCCGGCGCCCCTGGCGGCGAAGGGCGGCAGGGTCGCGTTCGGCAGGAACGGCGCAAGGTCGGAGTCCTGCAGCGCCAGCTTCCAGGTGCCCTCGAAACGCCTGCCATCCGCCGCATACCGGGCGGTGACCGCCGCCTGGTCGCCCGCGGTGCGCTGCAGGGAGACAGAGATGGTGGCGCCGCCGGCGTGCCGCACGACCGCGATGTCGGTGGCCACGGTGAAGCGGTTGGGAAACGGGCCCCCGGCGGCGGACAGGTCGCCCCGAAAGTCGGTCCGGCCCACGGTGCGCGGGGGGATCAACCCAACGCGAACATCGCCGTTCGCGTTCAGGTAGGTGTCCTGGTCCTGTGAATTTACCACGTCGGTCGACACCGCGACCTTGAACGTGCCGTCGTGCCCGGGCGCGAGTCCGCCGCCCGTGATCACGACGTGGACGCGGATCGGCGGCGCTCCGGGCGAGGGCAGGGTCAGGACATCGCCTTCGAGATCGACGCCATCCAGCGTCCCGGCGCAGGGCAAATCCCAGCGGTGCAGGACCTGATGGATGACGCGCGCGGCCGCGCCGGCGACTGCGGCTTCGATGCGGGCTGGCGATTCCGGCGGAACCGCGACGGATGGGGCCGGAGCGGGCGGCGCGGGCGGGACCGGTGGGGATCCGGGTGGGGCGGACGGGGCCGGTGTCGCCTGACCTTCTGCCGGGGAATTGGCCGGCACGGCGTCGGCGCCATGGGTGAAGTCAATCGTCCAGCCCTTGGCGACCAGCGAGCGAATGCGCAGGTTTCGGGTCAGGAGGGCGCGCGTGACCGGCAGGCTTGCCCGCAGGCGGGGCAGGGTGATCGCGGCGCCGCCGGCGGTGAGTTTCAGGTTGTAGATTTCAACCCGGCCGAAGCCCGCCGCCAGCTCGTCCAGCGATCCCTTCAGCTGGGGCCTGGCGGCGAAGAACAGATCCACCGTCCAGGTCTGGGCGTTCGGAAAGAGCTCGATCACCGCCAGCAGGACGACGAGGGCGCAGGCCACGATCAGGCTGCGCAGGAGGATCCGGAGTATTTTCACGCGAGGTGAACGGGTCAGACCAACGGGTGCCGCCGGGGTTTCATCGGGCTAGCGCGGCTTCGGGTTGAAGCGGTCGGCGAGAACGCTGCAGATCGTGAGTTGCATCGGGTGGTAAAGCATCAGGGGCAGCAGGACCGCGCTGAGCCCGGGATAGGTGCCGAAGATCAATCCGGCCATTGGGACGCCGGCGGCAAGGGTCTTTTTCGACCCGCAAAAGAGGGCGGCGATGGCATCGCCCCGCGCCAGTCGCATCGCGCGGGTCGCGAGCCAGATGCCGGAGGCTGCGATCGTGAAGAGCAACAGGACCCCGGCGAAGGTCAGCCCAAGGTCGCCGAGGCTCGTGCCCCGCCAGGCCCGCGCCACGAAGGAATTGCAGAAGGTCGTGTAGACGATGCCGATGATCACGAGGCGGTCCATGAGGTTGAGCCGGCGCCGGTGCCGCTTGGTCCACGCACCGAGGATGGGACGCAGCGCCTGCCCGGCGGCCAGGGGCAACACCAGCAGCAGGAACACGTCGGCAATGATCGGCCCCACGGCGAAGGTGGAGCCCGGCCGGGACAGCCGCCAGCCGATCCAGAGCGGGGTCAGGACGACGCCGATGAGGTTCGAGGTGACGGCGTTGAACACGGCGGCCGCCACGTTGCCATCGGCCGCGGCGGTCATCAGCACCGACGACGCGATGGTCGAAGGCACCGCCGCGAGGAAAAAGAAGCCCAGCCTCAGGTCCGGAGAAAGGCGGGCCCCGAGCGTGAGATCGAACAGGATCCCGAGCAGGGGAAAGACAGCAAAGGTCCACGCCTGGATGAGCAGGTGCAGGCGCCAGTTGGCGAGGCCGCTGCGCAGTTCCTCGCGCGGCAGCGCGGCGCCGTGCATGAAGAAGATCAGGACGACGCCGGCCTTGACCAGGAAGTCCGTGGGCAGCGGGCCGGAGCGGGCGCCCAGGAGCGGATAGACCCAGGCGAGCCCGACGGCGGCGGCGAGTCCGAGGAGAAACCAGTCGATTTTGAGCTTCGGCACGGCGGGTCGGTTTTCGGGGGAGCAGCAGGATCGATACCTTCCCCCCGGTTGTCGAAGCAAACCCGCACCGACGGCGGCGCGGTCCGGCGACCGCGCCTACAGCCCGGAGGGCGCGCTATCGCCAACTCGCCCGTCCGGCCCGGTCACTTCGTTTCCGTCACAGCCGTGACCGTGTCGTCCGTGATGAGCGGCGGGCCCTTCGCCGCGATGATCTGCACGTGGCGCAAAGTGAGGCCGCGCACCCAGCCCAGCCGCAATCCCTCCGGGGCCTCGATGCGCACGTTTTCCAGCGTGATGTTCTCCGCCGGCATCTCCGGCAGGCCCAGGATCAATCCTGCATTCTTCGTGCCGGCGGTCGCGGTGAGATTGCGC
Source organism: Opitutaceae bacterium (assembly GCA_046704465.1). Taxonomy (GTDB): domain Bacteria; phylum Verrucomicrobiota; class Verrucomicrobiia; order Opitutales; family Opitutaceae; genus Fen-1467. The sequence continues at coordinate 4,623 of JBJKRV010000239.1, forward strand.
ACCACGATGTCGCGCCAGCGGGGCGTGGTGGCGGTGACGGCCTCGGGTGGCTCGCGGCCGCTCCGGCCCGACCAATCGGTGGTCGTGCCCTGATATTGGCTGCTGATGACAATGGCCTGCCCGACGTGGTTCATGGTGAGGTCCGAGTAGGTGACCCCCTCGACGAGTCCGCCGCGCCGCCGGTCCGACTTGAAACGCACGCCGATGTCGGTGCCGTCGAAGGTGCAATTCCGGACGGTCACATTGCGCACGCCGCCGCTGGTCTCGCTGCCGAGGGAGCAGCCATGCCCGTGCAGGAAGGTGCAGTCGGTGATCAGGACATCGCGCACGCCGTCGTCGCCGCGTCCGCCGGACTTGATGGCGATGCAGTCGTCGCCCGTGTCGATGCGGCAGCGCGCGATCAGCACGCGCTGGCAGAGCGAGGGGTCGATGCCGTCGGTGTTGGGCGAGTTGGAAGGGTTGTAGATGCGAATCCCGTCGATGGTGACGTCGCGGCAATGCATCGGCACGAGGTTGAACACCGGTGAATCGGTCAGCGTGACGTCCTCGACGCGAACCCGCTCGCAGTGATCGAACACGACCATCCGGGGGCGCGGGCTGGTGTCATGGACCGAATGGCGGGCGCGCGCCGCCGCCTTGAAGCGCATCGCCTCGCCCCACCAGGACCAGCCCGAGCCGTCGATCGTGCCCGGGCCGGAGATCATGACATCGTGGGCGCGGACCGCCTCGAGAAGCGGGCGGTAGCGGCCGCCGGCAGTTTCATAGAGCGACGGGTCGGGCGAGAAGAGGATGATCGCGCCGGCCTCCAGGCGAAGGTTGAGCCGGCTGCACAGGTCGATCGGTCCGGTGAGATAGGTGCCGGCCGGCACGACCAGCGCGCCGCCGCCGGCCGCGTTCACGGCTGCCACCGCCTCCCGAAACACCGCGGTGTTGGAGGCGAGTCCATCGGGAACCGCGCCGTAATCGGCCAGGTTGAAGGTCCGGTTTGGAATCACGGGCTGGGCCGGCGCGACGTCCGCCGCGCGGGCCAGACCCAGCGAGGCCAGAAGCACCGCGGCGCCGGCGAAAAGGGAGACGGATTTCATGCGGCGATCATCGGATCGCGCTGACGGCGAGTCCAACCTTCCCGCGCGCCGGGGCTGCAATTCAGGGGCCGGGCGGCGCGGCTCCGAGGCGCTGGGCCTCCCGGTAATGCTGAATCGCCTCGTCCATCCGGCCGGCGCGGCGCAGGACAAGGGCGAGGCTGAGTTGCAGGGCGCCGTCGTTGGGATTCAAGTTGAGCGCCTCCTGGTACTGCGCGATCGCGTCGTCCAGCCGTCCGGCCTGGGCGAGGGCGCGGGCATAGGTGGCGTGCGCGGCGACGGAGCCGGGCTCCAGGCGCAGGGCGCGTTCGAAGTGCGGCACCGCCTGGTCGAAGCGCCCGGTGAGGGTCAGGCCGATCGCCCAGTTCAGCTCGGCTTCGCCGTAATCGGGCTTGAGGCGCACCGCTTCCGCAAAATCGGCGATGGCTTCGTCCGTCCGTCCGGTCCTCGCCAGCGCCATGCCGAGGTTGAAACGCGCTGACGCGTCATCGGGCTGCATGGCGAGGGTCCGCTCGAATTGGGCGATGCCGGCGGCCGTCCGGCCCGTCATCATGAGACAGATGCCCAGGGCATTGCCGGCGGCGGCAAAGCGCGGCTGGAGGCGCAGCGCCCGCTCGAGGTGCGGGATCGCCTCGCGCGGGCGGCCGGTGAGCCGCAGGTCGTCGCCCAGATTGTACTCGGCTTCGGGGAAGTCGGGATGCAGGGCGAGGGCGCGCTCGAGGTGCGGGATCGCCTCGGCCGGATGTCCGGCGGTGGCGAGGGCCTCGGCCAGATTGTTATGCGCCATCCAGCACTCGGGATTCCGGGCCAGGGTGGTGCGGTAGAGCGTGAACAGGTTCCGGTACGTGCCGGCCTGGCGCCACGTGAGGATGCCGAGGCCGGCAAGCAGCAGCGCGGGGAGCAGGCGGCGCCACCCGGCGGACAGCGGGGCGAGTGCGGCGGTCAGGCCGGCGGCGGCCAGCGTGAAGATGCCGGCGCTGGCGAGATACTGGAAATGGTCCGCGACGTACGAATAGATGAAAGGGTAGACGTTGATGAATCCGAGGGCCGGGAACAGGGTGCCGCCGTAGAACAGCCCGCCGGCGAGTCCGGCC
>JBJKRV010000240.1:0-4173 GCA_046704465.1 Opitutaceae bacterium
TCCTGGCGGGGCGCGGTGCCGACCACGGTCCACCTGCATGCCTGGGTGATTCTGGTGCCGGCCGCCGGCGGTTTGATCGCCGGACTGATGGCCCGCTACGGCTCGTGGAAGATCTGCGGCCACGGGATCGACGCGGTGATCGAGTCGGTCCTGTTCAACGGCAGCAAGGTCGAACCGAGGGTCGCGGTGCTCAAACCGCTCTCGTCCGCGGTGGTCATCGGCACCGGCGGGCCGTTCGGGGTGGAGGGTCCGATCATCCAGACGGGCGGGGCGGTGGGTTCCGTGCTCGGGCAGGCGCTGCGGTTGACGGCCTCGGAGCGCAAGACCCTGCTCGCGACCGGGGCGGCGGCCGGGCTGGCGGCGACGTTCAACACCCCGGTGGCCGCGGTGATGCTGGCGATCGAGCTGATCCTGTTTGAGTACAAGTCCCGTTCGTTCATTCCGGTCGTCGTCGGCACGGCGCTGGCCACGACCGTGCGCCAGTTGATCATGGGCCATGGTCCCTTGGTGACGATCCAGGCGATGGACTTCGGCTACCCGCGTGCCATGCCGTGGTACGTGCTGCTGGGAGGATTGAGCGGACTGGCGGCCGTCGCCTTCGTGCGGGGACTGGCGTGGTTCGAGGATCTGTTTGACCGGCTGCAGAAGCTCCATTGCGACCCGATGTGGTGGCCCGCGCTGGGAGGGCTGGTCCTGGGGGTGATCGGCTATGCCGTGCCCCGCACCCTTGGCTCGGGTTACGGGACCATCGCCGACATTCTCAACAGCCGCCTGCCGCTCACCCTGCTGGTGCTGATCGCACTGGGCAAACCGCTGGCGCTGCTCACCGCCCTGGGCTCGCGCACCTCCGGCGGCACGCTGGCGCCGATGTTCATGAGCGGCGCGGCCCTGGGCGGTCTGTTCGGGTGGACCGTGAACGCGCTCGTGCCCGGGGCCGCGCTGGCCCCCGGTGCGTGCGCCTTGCTGGCGATGGCCGCCTTCTTCGGGGCGGCGGCGCGCGCCCCGTTTGCCTTCATCATCTTCGCGTTTGAGATGACACGGAATTATCACGCCATCCTGCCGTTGATGCTCGCCGTCGTGGCGGCCCACGGCGTCGCGCTCGTGCTCATGCGCCAGTCCGTCATGACCCTGAGTCTCGTCCGGCGCGGACTCGTGGTGAATCAGGAATACGAGGCCGATGTCTTTCAGAGCGCGACGGTCGGGACAGTGATGGATCCGGTCGCGGCGTCGCTGCCGGCCGAGGCGACCGTCGCGGAATTGTCGGCGCGTCTGGGCCGGTCCGAGCCGGCGGTGACGCGACATCCCGCCTATCCGCTGGTCGATCGGGACGGAAATCTTTGCGGCATCGTCACCCGCGGCGACCTGACCAGGTCTCTGGAGCGAGATCCGGCCGGAACGGCGACGCTGCTGGAGGCCGGCACATCCAATCCGCTGGTCGCCTATCCGGACGAGTCGGTGGACGAGGCGCTCAATCGCATGCTTCGCGGCGGCTGCGGCCGCCTGCCGGTCGTGAGTCGCGAGCATCCCCGAAAGTTGGTGGGTTACCTCGGGCGCACGGCGATCCTCAGCGTGCGCCTTCAGCGGGCGGCGGAGGAGCACGAGCGCGAACCGGGCTGGTTCATGAGGACGCTGCGCACCAGGCCGCGCTGAAGGATCCGCTCCTCGGCTACAACGAAGCCGGCGGCGGCGAGCGCGGCATCCATGTCCGGCAGGCGGCGGGCGCTGATGCCGGTGGCCACGCGAAAGAACGCATAGAGTCCGGCGAGCCAAATCTGGCTTCGCCAGCGGGCGGGGCCGGCCGTCGGCAGCATGAAGTCGGCGTGAAGCCAGACGGCACCCGGCGCCAGCGCCGGATCGATCCGCGCGACCAGGCCCCGGACCTCCGCGTCCGTGAAGCAGTCGAGAAAGAACAGGGTCAGAACCGCGTCGAACTCCCCCGCAGGCAGCGACACGGCCCGGGCGTCGGCCGCCGGCAAGGTCACCCGCGCCCGGTCCGGGCCGGAGAGGCGCCGCGCGGCACGGTCGAGCATGGCCGGGCTCGCGTCGATGCAGGTGATGTGTGCCGCCGGCGCCAGTGTCACCAGCCGCGCGAGACACCGTCCGTCGCCTTCGCCGAAGACGAGGATGCGCCGGCATCCGGCCAGCCGGTCGAGGAAGTGAAAACGCGCCGTCTCGAGGGTCCGCCCCAGGGCGAGGTACTCGAGGGCGCGATACCAGCGCGCCAGCCGGTCGAAATTGGCCGCCCGGTCGGGGACGCCTGCCGGCCTCATGGTCGAATCCATTGGGCCACGAGCCAGGCCGCCGGAGTCAGCAGGACGGCGTCCGCGAGGACGCGCGAGGCGGCCCAGCCCAGGCGCGGCTGCAGCCGGTCGACGAGGCCGAGCAGCCCGGCGCTGAGGGCGGCGCATTCGCGTGCCGCGGTGGCGGATCCGGCTGGTGTGGCCAGGAGGAGAACTCCGGCGGCGCCCAGCCACAGCCACGGCAGGCCCCGCACCGCCGGCAGCCAGCGCGGGTGGCTGCGGACGATCGATTCCTGACCGTGCTCGCGGTCGACCTGCCGTTCCCAGGCGGAGATGAGCGCGCAGTTGGTGAACGCGAGGGCAAAGAACCACCCCGCGGCCTCCAGCAGTCCGCCCCATCCGGTTCGGGCATCGACGGCCGGAAACAGGCCGGCTCCCGCGGTCAGCAGGGCGGCGACGCAGACCTCCTTGGGCACCCGCCAGGGATGATGGCGATGGACGAGTTGATGGGACAGTACGTAGGCGATGGCGGGAACGGCGAGCACGAGCCCGGCGCCCCATTCGCGGAGGGTCAGCCGGAGAAGGGAGAGCCCGACGGCACCGGCAAGGACGAGCAGCCAGACGATCGCGGTGGCACCCGCATGCCGGTAGTAGAACTGATGACGTGGCGTCACCAGCCGGTCGGCCGGCACCCGCCAGCTCTCGAGCCAGCGATCGGCCGCATAGGCCAGCCAGACCGTGGCGCCGATGATCACATAGTGGTGCCAGGCCAGCCGCGCCTCGGCTTCCCGGGCGAACAGCGACTCCCACGCCAGCGTTACGAGCGGCGCGTCGAGGGACAGGATTGTGGGCCATCGCCACCAGGCGATGGTCGGGGACGTCGGCGCGTTCAAGGGAGGTTCAGCATATCCGCCCAGCCCGCCGGCGCCACCGTCAACTTCCATCCGCCGGCCGGAAATGCGATCGACGCTTGCTGCCGCCCGGGTCGTGCCTAGAGATGAACGACATGAAACCCCGCGGCCTGCTCCCGTTCCTTGTCGTTCTTTCGATCCTTCCGACCTTCGCCCTCGGCGCGCCGATTCGTGTCGCCTGCGTCGGCGACAGCATCACGTACGGCTACGGCCTCAAGAATCCGGCGCATGACGCCTGGCCGGCCGTGCTCGGGCGGTTGCTGGGCCCGGATTACGAGGTGCGCAATTTCGGCGTTTCGGCGACGACGCTGCTGCGCAACGGCAACCTGCCGTACTGGGATTCGCCGGCGTTCGGGAAGGCCGGCGAGTTTGATCCGCAGATCGTCATCATCGTTCTGGGGACCAACGACAGCAAGCCGATCAACTGGGTGCCGCATCACGCCGAGTTTGCCTCGGACGCGGGCGCGATGATCGAACATTTCGCGAGCCTGCCGTCGAAACCGGCGGTGTGGATCTGCCTGCCTCCGCCCATCTATCCGAATCCCTTCACGATCAACGAGGCCAATGCGGTCGAAATCCGCCAGATCTGGCGTCAGGTGGCGGCGGCGCATCACGTGCCGGTGATCGACCCGGTACCGGCGCTGGCCGGGCATCCGGAGCTGTTTCGCGACGGCGTGCATCCGACCGTGGCCGGCGCCAAGGTGTTGGCGAAGACGGTCGCGACTGCCCTGCACGCGGCGCCAAAGGCCGCGATGCGGTGATGCCGCGGCGGAAACCGGCCTGCCAGATTGAGGATCCCATCGGATCCTCAATCTGGCTCATGCTCCAGCCGGCCGGTCACGCGGCGGACGAGGTCGCGCCGCGGCGCGAGGATTGAAGACGGCGCCCGGGCGCAGCAGTCGCACCCGGCGCCGGAGGGAGCGCATCAGTCCTGGCCATTTCCCATGACACCATCGTCGTCACCATAACCCTGGTCGTCGTGACGGCGGCCGCCGGGCATGAACATGTCCGCGTAGTCGTCG
>JBJKRV010000241.1:0-3620 GCA_046704465.1 Opitutaceae bacterium
GTGGTGAACCACTTCAACCCCACCCACCGCAGGTACTGCTCGACCATGGGCTCGTCCAGGTGGAACGAGGCCCGCAATTCCCGGATCGCCGCCTCGGCGTTGACCGTCCCCTGCTCCTCATACTGCAGCTGCTGGATCGTCGCAAAATCTCCGGGCGGCAACTGGACGATGGTGAACACCACCACCGAGACGACCAGCATCGTCGGGATCATGATCAGGAAGCGCCGCCCCAGGAACGGCCAGCGCCACCCCGCCGCCACGATCGCCGCCAGGAGAATGACGCCGGACCAATGCAGCAGTCCGGTTGCCAGCCGCCCGATCCCCGCCGCCCATCCCGCGGCCGGGGGCGCCGCCCCGCCCGGCGTCGCGAGCGTCGGCGGGTACTCCAGCGTCTGTTTCAAGGAGGCATAGACCGCCGCCGACTCGTGGGGCTTCGCCCAGTAATAGGTCTCGATGCCCGCATTTCCCGGGCTCTCAAAGCTGCCTTCATAAACCGCCACCTTCGGCACATTGCGAAATCCGTCCTTCACCACGATGAGTTGCGGGGGCGGCGTGACGATGCTGATGGTCCAGACCTCGTTCGCGTTGGTGTCCTCGATCTGGCGGAAGAGCGCGATGCGGCGCGCGGGATCGGGCGTCCGGTAGATCTCATCCAGCACCCGCATGTTTCGAAGAATGGCGCTGCCGGGCGGCGGGGCGATGGCGTCCGCCGAACGGATGGGCGCGCCGCTCGGACCGCCGAACAGGTACCACAGGCCGTAGCCCGAGGCGTAAAACGCGTCGCCGTAGGTCGGCACGAAGTTGCGCGGCTCCAGCAGGGGGGTGAACTCGCTCTCGCCATGGTAGACGCTGAAGTCCTGCTGCTGGGTGCTTTGCCGCAACTCCCACAGCAGGCGCCCGCGCAGGAGCGGGATGCAATGGATCCCCACCTTGGCCCAGTCGTCGATGACGAACTGGGCCGGGGCGTTGTCCGTCGTTTCCGTCATGCTCATGTACCACACCATCTTCGAGCCGTCCGGGAAGGTGCGGTAGCCGTCGCTGTCCCGGTGCGTCAGGCCGAGCGCGTCCAGCCGCGCATTGGCGCCGGCCGGATCAAACGCGGTGTAGCTCTTGAAGAGCTTGCGGCTGTAGAACGGCGAGTTGGGCCCCGGATCGATCTGGGCCGGTTCCCCCCGCCCGCCGTACAGCGCGTCGATGATCTGGGGCCGGTTGATCGCGAGCGACAGCGCCTGGCGGAACCGCCGGTCGTTGAGCAGGCGGTGCTTCCAGCGCGTGGCGGGGTTCCCCGGCACCACCCGGCGGTTGAGGTTGGGGAAGATCGTGAAGGAGGACCGCGTCCCCGGATACCAATAGTAGACGTGATAGTGGTTCCGCGCCGCCTGGCTCGTGAGGAGCACGTGGTCCTTGAAGTCGATGTATCGATCCTGCATCGACACCTGCCCGGCGGCCGCCGTGAGCGCGAACATGTCCTGCGGACGGACACTGATGACCAGCCGGTCGAGGTAGGGCAGCTGGTTGCCGTCCGGATCGACCGCCGGATAGTAGGCGTTGCGGACAAAGACAAACGGGGACGAATTCGTCCACGTGCGCAGAATCCATGGCGCCAGGCTGGGCTGGAGCGGATCCCGCCAGCTCTTGAGAAACCAGTAGAGATCCCGCGGACCCGAGCAGTCGTACTTTCGCATCGCCGCCGCGATGAGCTGCTTGTTGCCGCAGACCGGATTATAGGGACGGAGGAAGTGAGCCGGCACGCAGTACTGCATGCAGATTCTCCCCGGGATGGTGCGATAGGTGGCCAGGCGCTCGAGGAACAGGGGCCACGGCTTCGGAAAGACGAACCGGATCGTGTAGCGATCGACCTTCTCGATGCGCCCCACTTCGTCGGACCCGGGGTAGCGCAGGATTTCCGGAACCGGCATGCCCAGGGCCTTGATCTCCCATTTGTACCAATAGGTGAAGTCGTCCGCCGTCACCGGTGTGCCGTCGGACCACCGCATGCCCCGCCGCAGGTGGAACGTGAAGACGCGGTAATCGTCCGAAATCTCCCATGATTTCGCCAGATGCGGGACGATCGGATAGCCCTCGGGCGACCAGCGGACCAGGTTGGTGTAGGACAGCAATGAATTGATCTGCGCGGCGACATCGTCGTCCGACGCGGCCAACCGCTCCCAAGTCCCGCCATAGCGGCCGATCCCGTCCACGCCCTGCATGACGATCGGCTCCGGCCCCACGCGTTCGGCCACGGGCGGCAGCCTGCCTTCCCGCACCAGTTGCGCCAGGACGGGTGCCTGGCCCTTGGGCCACCACGCGGCTTTGCGCCCCAGATCGTAGTCCACAACTTGGGTGATCCGCGGCGGATGCTTCAGGTCGAGCTTGGGATGCTGGGCCGCGACCGCCTTGGCCACTGCCGCGGCCGAATAGTGGTGCGGCGGGGTGTGGACGTCGGGCCGGAACACCACCGCGCAGGCCAGGTAAAAGAGCGGCAAACCGACGACCACAATGCCCCCACCAAAGAGGAGAACCCCCCAGGGTCCGCCCATGGCCGTCCGCCGCCGCCGGGCACGGCGGCGCCCGTCCGTCCCGTCGGGGGACACTGGAGGAGCAGACTCAGCGCGATTCATGGGGACAATTCGCCACGGTCATCCGTCCGTGGCGAGATAGGATCATTTCCAAAATGACGCAACCGGCGGTCGGTGAAAGGGTGATTGCGTACCGGAAAAATGTGATGAATCGCCTGATAGGACTTGTCGCCCGTCAGCCTCGTCCCGTATTGCACAACCCGAGACACACACCTGGTCCTCGAACGTTCTCCCCCAGTCCCGCCCCCATGCGCTCCCTTTGCCGGCCCCTGGTCCTCGCCCTTCTGCTGGGGTCACCGGGCGCCTGGCTCGCGGCAACCCCGCTTCCGGTCGATTTTTCCCACACCGGCTTTGACGGGGCGGCGCCGGCTCGGAGATTGCCAAGCCCTCCGCGCCGGCGGCCCGCCGTCCTAAGGTCCGCGAAGGACCGGCGCCTGCGCCCCGCCCGGTCACAATATTCACCGTCGCGGCTCACATTTTGTCCCTGAGCATCGCTTCCCGTTTCGGCCCAACGTGTCGCGCACTCACCCAAACCCATGACTGATCTTCGCATCGGCATCATCGGATCCGGCGGCCGGGGCCGCGGCCTGGGCCAGCTGGCCCACAAGCCCGGCCACGGGGCCCGGGTGGTCGCGTGCTGCGACCAGAACCCCGCCACGCTCAAGGCCAACCGCGCCACCTACGGCCGCTCGATCTTCGCGACCGACGACTATCGCGCCCTCCTGCGCCAGGAGATCGACGCCGTGATCATCGCAACGCCGGACTTCCTGCACGAGGAGCACGCCCTGGCCGCCCTGGCCCGGGGCCTGGCAGTTTACCTCGAGAAACCGATGGCAATCTCCATCCGGGGCTGCGACCGGATTCTGCGCGCCGCCGCCAAACCGGGTGCGCGCCTCTACATCGGGCACAACATGCGGCACGCGCCGTTTGTCCGGAAAATGAAGGCCCTGATCGACGACGGCGCGATCGGCGAAGTGAAGGCCTGCTGGGTGCGGCATTTCGTCGGGAACGGCGGCGACTACTATTTCCGCGACTGGCACG